>JASHZU010000429.1 GCA_030042375.1 Verrucomicrobiia bacterium | reverse complement strand
TGAGTAAATATCGCGTCGCGCAATGCTGTATAGGGCAGGCCTGCAATCATTGCGACCTGCACCGTGGCCATGACCTCTCCCGCATCCGCTCCAAATGCAGTGAAGCCAATGATGCGATCGTTCGCATCAACGAGAGCTTTCATAAAGCCCCGCGTTTCGGAAATGGTTCGAGCCCGGAAGACATGATCCATTGGCAGTTTCGCCAGGCGATAAGGAATCTTTTTTTCTTTGGCTTCCGTTTCGCTCAGGCCGATGCGGGCAAATTCGGGGTCGAGGAACATGCAGAAAGGCACTTGCCGTCCCGTCGTCACACGATTGCCGCCGAGCATGTTTTCATGCACGATGCTAAAGTCATTTTCAGAGATGTGCGTGAAATGCGGGCTGCCGGCACAGTCTCCCATCGCCCAAACATCCGGCGCAGTTGTTTCCAGCCGTTCATTCACCTTGATATAACCATGGTCCGTGAGCTGCACTCCGGCCAAATCCAGTCCAATGCCGTCCGTGTTTGGAGTGCGGCCACTCGCGACCAGAATATCCGAGCCTTCGAGGACAAGGTTTGTCTTATCGCGGGTCACGTACAGTTTCACCCATTGGCCGGACTGGCCTTCCACACGATCGATCCGGGCGCCAGTGATAACTTCAATCCCTTCATCCCTGAGCAATTCAGTGATGGCGTTCGAGATGTCTTCGTCTTCCCGGCTAAGCAGCCGGTTGCCCCGTTCGATCACCGTCACGCGGCTGCCAAAACGGCGCATGGCCTGGGCAAATTCAAGGCCCACGTAGCCACCGCCAATGATGAGCAGATGCCCCGGGATACGATCCAGTTCCAGCGCCTCGACGTGTGTCAGCGGCTTTGCTTCAACCAGTCCGGGCGTGGCGTCCATTGTTGCACGGGTGCCCGTATTGATGATCACTTTCTTGCCACTCAGCACGCGCTTTTTGCCTTCGGCCGTGGTTACCTCGAGTGTTTTCGGCCCAATGAATCGTCCCGACCCCATGATGAGTTCAGCACCGCTCGCCTTATAGTTGGCCATATGCACTTCAAGTGAACCCGCCACCATTTTCCGTTTGCGTTCGCGCACGACGTCCATGTGGATTTGAACGTTGTCTTTCGTGATGCCGAATTCCCCGCTGCGGAAAAAGAACGAGGCCACCTTGGCGCTCTGAATGACGTTTTTGCTGGGAAGGCACGCAACGTTCACGCACGAGCCGCCGATATATTTGCGCTCCACGGAAGCCGTTTTCATCCCGCGTCCGGCCAGCGTCCAAGCGGCAAGTTTGCCCCCCGTCCCGCTGCCCAGGATCACGACGTCGTATTCTTCAGGTTGCGGGGCAGATGTTTTTTTCATGGATTTTTAAGGGGTTTTATGGATTAGCGCGCATGCCGCCGGTGATGAAAAGAGTTTCGCCGGTGATCCAACTGGAGTCCGGCGAGGCCAGGAAGACGACTGCGGGGGCGATATCCGATGGCTGGCCGATCCGACCCAGGGGGATTGATTTCTCGGTTTCCTTGCGGAAATCGCTCGCGGCGATGCCGGTCGCATGCAGGCCTTCCGTCTCAATCATCCCGGGGTTAACGGCATTGATGCGGATTTTCTTTGGGGCAAGCTCCTTGGCCAGGACATGCGTCACGGAATCCACCGCCGCTTTGGTCGCGCTGTAAACCGAACCGCCCGGCAGCGCGGCGGTGCTGGCAACAGAACTGATATTGATAACGCTGCCGCCGGCGGGATTAAAATATTTTAGCGCTTCCTGGGTCGCGAGGATTAATCCGAGGACGTTTAAATTAAAGTGCTTGTTAAAATGTTCTTCGGTGATTTGTCCCAATGGAACAAATTCGTAAATGCCGGCGTTGTTGACCAGAATGTCGACGCCGCCGAACGCTTTTTTCGTCTCGGCAAATAGCCGTTCGATGTCCGCCTTTTTGGCGATGCTCGCCTGCACGGCAATGGCCCTGCCGCCTTCGCCGGTAATCTCAGCGACGACGCGGTCGGCGCCTTCGCGGCTGGACGAATAATTGACGACCACGGCGGCACCTTCATCCGCCAGAGCTTTGGCGATGGCCGCGCCGATGCCTTTGGAAGCGCCGGTGACAACGGCGACTTTACCTGCGAGTTTATTTGATTTTGCACCCATATGAATCTCCAGTGTTTTGTTGTTTTGTTTAATTGTTAAAACTGCCTGAATCCATACCTTGCCGTGGATTCCCACGCCCTCAAATTTTCGAGCGGCAGCTATTTTTTCGATTTGACCAGATCCGCCGCTGACGCTCCTTCGAGTGATAGCCCGTAGCCAAGCTCTCGCACGAGGCGCTCTTTCAGAGGCTGAATGAAGTGGACGCGCGTATTGCGGCGGGTCACTTCAGGGGCCTTTAGATACAGCTCGGCCAATTCGCGCGCCCGATTGAGCGCTTTGCCGTTCGGGACAACCTCAGCGACCACTCCCCACTCCTGTGCAAGGCGCGCGGCCAATGGCTGCGCGTTCAGGAGAAACGCCTCGGCTCTTCCCGGTCCAGCACGATAACTCCAAATCGTAAACATTCCGTCACCGGGTGTAACACCTGCCACATAGTGGGCTACATCCCGGAACGTCGCGCCTTCTGACGCTACAATGACATTGGCAAGCAGGATGTACTCCGAATGCACATGGGCGCGTCCCTCGATAGCCGCAAGCACTGGCACGCGTATGTTGGCCAGGTTTTCCAAAACCTGGACGCCTTCGTCATGAACCTGGCTCCAAACGCCGGGATCGGAAACATCACCGAATGAAGGCCATTCGACATCCGTTATAAACTCCCCGCCAGCGCCGGTTAGGATCACAATCTTGTTCTCCCGGTCTTGCGAAATCCTGTAGAAGGCATCGACAAATTCCGTGTGAGCCTGCGCGGTCATAATGAACGGCCCTCCGTTGGTGTGGAATTGGATGACGAGTATGCCTTTAGCGTCGCGCGTTAGCTTCAAATTATTATAGGCGGTGAAGTAATCA
>JASHZU010000428.1 GCA_030042375.1 Verrucomicrobiia bacterium | reverse complement strand
ACGCACGTTGCGAAATGGAATGGCACAAGTTGGTCGGCGGTTGGGACGGGCATCAGCGCCTTGGGAAATGACATCGGCATGGACGCCAACGGAAATCTTTACGTTGGCGGTAGTTTTACGGAATACGACACGAATGGAGGGACCTATTTCGGGGGGGCTGATATTGCCAAATGGAACGGCAACCTCTGGACAAATTTGGGTAACGGAATTATCGCCTCTCCTTTCGTCTATGCAGTGGCCCCTGACGGCGCGGGCAATCTTTATGTCGGTGGAGGATTTACATCCATCGGTGGCATTACCGTCAGCAATATCGCCAAATGGAACGGTACCAATTGGTCCGCCTTGGGGTCAGGAATTTACGGCGGTAATGCCACGGTGGAGGGACTTACGGTAGATTCAGCGGGCAACCTCTATGCCTGCGGTATTTTTTCGGCGGCGGGCACCGTTGCGGCCAGCAACATCGCCAAATGGAACGGTACCAATTGGTCGGCGCTGGGTTCGGGAATCAGCGGAAACTTTGTCGAAGGACTGATCACCGATGGAGCCGGCCATCTTTACGCCGGGGGAAACTTTAGCACCGCCGGTGGTATTTCAGCAAATGATGTTGCCAAATGGAATGGCACCAGTTGGTCGGCCCTGGGCTCCGGCATGAGCGGCGGAAATAATTTTGTCTGCGCCTTTGCATTTGATTCAGCCGGCAATCTTTACGCAGGCGGCAATTATACGACTGCCGGAGGTGTTTCCGCTGCATCCATTGCCAAATGGAATGGCACCAGCTGGTCCGCGCTTGGCTCGGGCGTTGGGGCGGCCACGCTTAATTCGCTGGTGATGACTCCTGGAACCAATCTTTTTGCCAGTGGCCAGTTTACGACGGCAGGAGGCAACCCCGCGAACTACATCGCAAAATGGAACGGCAGTACGTGGTCTTCCTTTGGCTCCGGAATGAATAATGTTGTTTATTCAATTGCGGCTGATGTGGATGGCAACGTTTATGCCGGGGGCGCGTTCACCAATGCGAACGGCGTTTATGCTTCGGCAATTGCGGAATGGAACGGCACAGCGTGGTCGGCTTTAGGATCCGGGTTGAACAACACAGCTATTTCGCTGGCCACTGATTCTGCGGGCCACCTGTATGCCAGTGGGATTTTTACCATCGCCGGCACCAATGTTTCGGCTTATGTGGCGCAAGCGAATGTGCTGAACCTGATTTCCAAGCCGCAGCATAATACCAATGGCACTTTCACCTTTAATCTTTTAACCACGCCTTACACGACCAATCGTGTTTTCGCAGCCACGAGCCTGACGCCGGTGGTTTGGCAACCGATTTCTACCAATGTGGCTCCCGCCAATGGCGCCCTGCAAATCACGGATACCGCCGCCGCCCAATATCCAGCACGGTATTATCGCTATTCCACGCCTTGAGATGATTCGCCGCCCTGCCGGCCATGCGATTCTTTTTTTGGTTTGTATCGCTTTGTATTCGGTCTGTTTTTGGTCCCAAGCCCCATTTAAGGTGGGGAGACGGGCCACATGCGTGTGCTCCGAGCACGCCATCGCCCTCCCCCCTCCCCGGGGTCTTGTACAGGTTTGTATAGCTTTGTACAGGTTGGCACAGGGTGTAATTTTTACCCCTCGCGCCTTCGCTTCCATCGAGCCGTAATTAAAAAAAGTATTTTTAAAAAACGGCTTTAATAGGCTTGATTAGCCTTTACTGGCCTTGACTTACCTTGACCGGCTTTGCCTGCGGAACGGGACTCCGACCGAGCAAACGGATACGCTCGCAGACTCGCCCGCTGCGCGGATATGGAATGATTTATTTTGCCTTTTACCCCGGGATAAATCCCGGGGCTACATATCTATCGCCCCCATGGGGCTTTGATCAGAGCCTCGCCACCGCCGCGATAACGGGGCAAGCCTCGGCTACTCCTTCAAAAAATATGTCAAAGAACTTCGGCCATTTTAGCAAGGAATGGGGAAATTATTAGTTCCCCAATACCTCTAAATATTTAATCTGGATTCCATCAGGACTTTGTAAACATGGCGTTGCCACTGGCGGTATTGGCGGCCGGCACTTCCTCCTGCAGCACATCCCAATGTTCCACCACTTTGCCATCCTTGACGCGGAAAATATCCACCGCAATCATCGGCTTCGGTCCCCAGCCGACATAACGCCCATGTACCATCACCAGGTCTCCCTCCGCCACCGTCATGCCGGGTTCATAAGTCAGGCCGGCGAGTTTCGGAATCAGAGCAGCAATCGCGGACGGTCCATCCGGGATTTGTGGATTATGCTGCTTGTAGTTCGTGCCAAAATACTGCTCAACCACTGTTGGGTCCTTGTCGATAAAAGCCCGCTTGAGCACTTCGAGTACGATTTCTTTATTGGTCATAATCCGGCTCCTTTTTCATTTGTTTCTATGCTGTCCTGGGGAACGAATTTCCAAACATCGGCATGCCGCTCTTGGACTGCTCTCTCGTCGCCTCGTCCTGGATGACATCCCAGTGTTCAGCCAGGACCCCGTTTTCAATCCTCGCAATATCCACGATGACCCAGTTCGCCGGCAGGCCGGTGTTTGAATATCTCCCGTGCACCATGACAAAATCGCCCTCCGCCATAATCAACCCATGCTCGTATTTCAATGAGGGCGGGCTGGCCTTGACCAGGTTGAACAAACCCTCCCGTCCCGGGGGGATGTGCGCGCTGTGCTGGATGTAGTTCGGCGACCAGAACTTTTCCGCCGCCGCGTAATCCCGCTTATTGAAAAGGGTGTTGAACGCTTCCAGCACCAGTTTTTTGTTCTGTTCGGGTGTGGTTTTCATAGTCTCCATTGCTTTTCTACTTTTAACAAATGCAACTCTAGCCCTTTGGAAGTTGTTGAGCAACTCTGGCCCTTCCTTTTGGTTGCGTCT
>JASHZU010000056.1 GCA_030042375.1 Verrucomicrobiia bacterium | reverse complement strand
GCCGCGCGGCTGACGGCGATGCAGGGCGCGCAGATTCTTTTTTATCCCACGGCCATCGGCTGGCATCCGAGCGAGAAGAAAGACTACGGTGCGAAGCAGCATAACGCCTGGGAAACCATCCAGCGCTCGCATGCGGTGGCCAACGGCTGTTACGTGGCGGTACCCAACCGCATCGGCCATGAGAAAATTTCCGGCGATGGCATCGAGTTTTGGGGGCAAAGTTTCGTGGCGGGCACGTCCGGGGAAATTCTCGCGAAGGCGAGCACGAACAAGGAAGAGATTTTGATTACACCAATCAATCTCGACACTGTGGACGTGACGCGCACGCACTGGCCATTCCTGCGCGACCGGCGGATTGACGCCTACGAAAACCTGACGAAGCGGCTGGTAGATTAGGAGGCGGACAGGCGCCGGAACTTACGGGCAGGCGCAGTGTCTTTAATTCATTCCCATACATGCAAGAGGAAGAGGATATCATTTTACGCGGCAATCCGCTGACAGAAACGGCGGAGAAAACTGTGTTGCCAGTCTTGTTGGCGATCAGCTTTTGCCATTTGCTGAACGATACCATCCAGTCGTTGATCCCGGCGATGTATCCAATCGTAAAGAATTCGTTTCACTTGAGCTTTACGCAGATTGGGCTGATCACGACCACGTTCCAATGCACTTCGTCGCTGTTGCAGCCATGCGTGGGGCTTTATACAGATAAGCATCCCAAGCCATATTCGCTGGCGGTGGGAATGCTCATCACGTTGGCAGGAGTGCTGGCACTCGCTTTTGCGAATGGTTTTGTGTCCCTCTTGGTCATTGTAGGCTTGCTGGGGATTGGCTCGGCGATTTTTCACCCGGAAGCGTCGCGGCTGGCGCGCCTGGCTTCGGGCGGGCGACATGGCTTTGCGCAATCGCTTTTTCAAGTCGGTGGCAACACGGGCAGTTCCCTTGGACCGTTGCTGGCGGCATTGATCATCACTGAGGACGGCCAAAGAAGCGTCCTGTGGTTTTCGATTTTGGCGATCGCGGGCACGGCAATCCTGTTCAAGCTTTGCGGCTGGTTTAAAGACCATTTGTCGGCGCGGAAACATCAATCGGCCGTGCGCCATCATTCGTTGTCACGAAAGACCGTGATTATTTCGCTGGCCGTTTTGGTGCTGCTCGTCTTTTCCAAGTTTTTTTACATGGTCAGCATGTCGAGCTTTTACACCTTTTATTTGATCGATAAATTTCATTTGTCGGTATCGAGCTCGCAATTTTATCTGTTTATCTTTCTTGCTGCAGTGGCGGCGGGGACGTTTATTGGCGGGCCGTTGGGCGATTATTTTGGCCGCAAATATATCATCTGGGTTTCCATCCTGGGCGTGGCGCCGTTCACGCTCCTTTTGCCGCACGTGAATTTATTTTGGACTGCTGTATTGAGCGTCATTATCGGGCTGATTTTATCGTCCGCGTTTTCCGTCATTGTCGTTTTTGCACAAGAGCTGGTGCCGGGCAAGGTGGGCATGATTAGCGGCCTGTTTTTTGGACTGGCCTTTGGCACGGCGGGCATCGGCTCGGCCATCCTCGGCAGGCTTGCAGACTGGACGAGCATCAATTTTGTTTTCCAGGTTTGCGCGTTTTTGCCGTTGATCGGGTTGCTCACCGCATTTTTGCCGCACATGGAGGGCAGGCGGGGCAGGGCGAAGAAAGCGTAACGGCGGAAATTTTTAATTCCTTATTTACACTGCGGGAGGACTTTGTAAATTTCGCGGAAAGTGAAACGTTACGTTCCCCTCGTTGTCTGGATTGTCGTCGTTTCAGCCATTGTTTATATCCCGCTGAAAATCATCGGCTACGGCTTTTTGCCAATGGACGACGCCCTCCGGCATGCGGCCAAGACCATTTCCGGAAAATCGTGGCAGCAGATTTTGGTAATGCGGGATGATTTCCCGATTGATCCCAGCCCCGGCTGGCAGGCAATTCTCAAATGGGTCCACGATACGGCTGGCGGCGACGCGGAATCGCTCGTCGTTTTTTCCTTTGTCTCGCTAATGATGCTGGTGATGTTGTGCGGCGTGCCATGGTTTCGGCGGCCGGAGGCGTGGCTGGCGGCGTTGTTTGTCGCTTCGGTTTTTATTCCCGCCTGCACCACGCGTTTTGCGCGAGGCCGTCCGTATATTTTGACGGATGCCGTGGTTATAACGCTTTTGTTTCTTTGGACGCGCCGGGGGGCACAAAGGCAGCTTTCGCCACTTTATATTACGCCACTACTTGTGGCGGCGTCCGCATGGATTCATGGCTCATGGTATATGCTCGTGCTGCCCGGGGTGGCGATTTTACTCGCCGGAATGTGGCGGGAAGCAATTCTCTACGGCTTAATCTGGCTCATTGGCAGTGTGCTGGGATGCGCGCTCACCGGCCATCCCATCGGATTTTTAATTCAATCGGTGCGCCACATGTTCGGCGTGTTTGGGAATTTTGTGGTCAATCGCCAGCTTGAGCCGGAATTGCATCCGTCTGATGGGGCGGTTCCCGCCGTCTTCGCCGTGGCGGCATTATTATTATGGCGCAAGGTTACTACCGGCTGGAATCCGCGCATCATCCTCAATCCCGTTTTCATGATGATGGCGCTGGGCTGGGTGCTCGGGTTGAAGATGCAGCGGTTTTGGTGGGACTACGGGACGCCGGCGTTCATCATTTGGGTCGCGCTGGAATTACAGGAGGACCTTGAGCGGGAAGTGGTTTTCGATTCGACAAAACGATTGCTCATTACGCTAGCAATTGCCGGGGGAGTTTACCTGGGATTTACGAGCGACCGCGATGGGCGCTGGACGGAAAACCTGACGACGGAATTTCCTAGCGCGAAAAAAAATCCAGCGCTGGCTGATTGGATGCCGGGACCGGGCGGCATTATTTATAATTCCGATATGGACGTTTTTTTCACGACGTTCTACGCCAATCCCACCGCCGACTGGAAATACATATTGGGCTTTGAATCCGGCTGGATGCGGCCGGAAGACCATGAAATTTTGCGCAAGTATGAATGGAATTTTGGCGACGCCCGCGCATTAGAGCCGTGGGTGGCCGAGATGCGTCCGCAGGACAGAATGTTTATCCACGCCTCCGGCGGAAGTCCGCCAAATCTTCCCCAATTGCAATGGTATTATGCCGCGACAGAATTGTGGATTGGCCGCCTGCCGCCCGCCGGGGCAAATCCGGCGATATCTGTTCCCCAAAGATAAAATTCTCGTAAACCGGCGCGGATAACTGGTTTAGAC
>JASHZU010000427.1 GCA_030042375.1 Verrucomicrobiia bacterium | reverse complement strand
GTGTTCGGGAAACAATTCCCAAACATCCAGGCTAATTCCTTGTTGCCGATGGATGACTGTACGCGCCGTATGGTCTTCTCGACCGCAACGCTCGTGAACTTGCGTTTTGATTCCGGGACACGAACAACCGGAAAACTTGTATCTTTGCCCCAACATGCGGGGGCAAGCGCAAGCCCTGCAGTAGCCAGGGAAGTATTTTGGATGAATCGTCTTCGATTCATATTCATCGCTTATAACGCAAAATTATTCCGTGCTGAATTTATACAGGATTGTGTTGTGATAAACTTCGCCCGGGTGCAGCACCGTGGAAGGGAAATTGGGTTGATTCGGGGAATCGGGGAAATGCTGAGGCTCCATCACAAAGGTGCCGCGATGAGGATACGCCACGCCGCCTTTGCCTTTGATAGTGCCGTCCAAAAAGTTGCCCGAATAAAATTGAAGGCCGGGTTCGGTGGACCAAATTTCAAAGACGCGGCCGTTCGCGGGGTCCGTAACGCGGGCGTCGAGGGCCAATTTGCCCGTCGGGTGGTTAACGACCCAGTTATGGTCGTAGCCGCCTCCAAATTTGAGCTGCTCATTATCATCGCTGATGCGCGCGCCAATCGCGGTGGGTGTACGGAAATCAAACGGCGTTCCTGCGACCGGAGCCAATTCACCGGTGGGAATCAGCGTACTATCGACAGGCGTGTATCGGTCGGCATCAATATAAACGACCTGATTAAGAACGTCGCCACCACCGCCATCCAAATTAAAATAGGAGTGCGCAGTGAGATTGATGACGGTGTCCTTGTCCGTGGTGGCTTTAAACTTCAGTTGCAGCACATTTTCTTTGGCCATCAACTTGTAGGTAGCCGTGACCTGCAAATTTCCGGGGTAACCTTCTTCGCCGTCCTTGCTCAAATAGGTCAATTCCAATTCAGGCCCATCGTCTTCGACTTCGGCCCCGGCAACGTTCCAAACGACCTTGTCAAAACCCTTGAGTCCACCGTGAAGTGAATTAACCCCATTGTTCGTCGCCAGAGTGTATACTTGGCCATCCAAAGTGAAATGTCCCTTGGCAATGCGATTGCCATAACGGCCGATGAGCGCGCCAAAGTAAGGACTATTGGTCAGGTAACCGTCGAGGGTGTCATAACCGAGGGTGACATCACCAAAACGGCCGTTCCGGTCCGGCACTTTGATGGATTGAATAATGCCGCCATAGGTCATGATTCTTGCCTCCATGCCGTTTTCATTGCGCAGGGTATAGATTTCCACCGGCGTGCCATCCTGCGTCGTGCCAAATGGTTCATTTGCGATTGAGCATCTATTGCTGGAGCATTTGGCGCATTTTGTGGCGCAACCAGCCATGACGACAGTGGCCGCAACAACGGTTAGCGTAATACATTTAGCGAACAATGATTTCATAGTTTGACCCTTTGTTGTTAGTTGTTTGATGTTACGAAAATTCTATTTGAGGTGTGAAGTTTCAAAGGTTGACGGAAAGTGTTTGGGGTTGTGCGATATTTTCAAATCGAATCCACAGCAGTTTGTCCTTCGGTGAATAATTAAAATCCTGCAGATTTTGTCCGTCTAAAGTGATCGAACGGGGAGGCGTGTTTGCTTTCAAGAGCACAATGGCCGGCGTGCCGCCAACGCCATTCACGATATAAGTGGCTTGATGAGGAAGGCGATGTTTTAATAAGGCCCTGCAAGCCGAGGCGATTAATTGCGGCCCGTGGCCAGATATCAAATCAAGGTCCACCAAAAATTCTCGCGCACCGGGAACGAGCGAGATTTTTTCCTGAACGCGCAGTCCAGGATCGAAGAGATCTATAAAATGTCCGTCCAATTCATCGGGCTGGCCACCGATGGGTTCATCCAACCCCGAGGCAATGACATAAGGCCCGCGACGCAGCAAGAGGTAATTTGTTTCGCGCCAGGGCAGGCCGATTTCTTTCGCAGCCGTGTGGGCCGTGGCAACGACTTTGTTTGCGCCTTGCTCATTCAATGAAAAATCAACGGGACGTTGACGCAGCCAGATAAGACCGCCTTTGCCAATGCGGTGAAATGTATCCGGCGCAGCCGAATCATCGAGTCCAAGCAATTCGAAAAGATGTTGGCGCGGTGTTTGATAGTTTTTGCCATTTGTGTTCCACCAGTCATGGACGGCGAGATACGGGTCGGCGTCGGCATCACAAAATACCAGGACACCGCCGCGCTTCACCCAATCCGCCAGCGGCGGATGAACGCCGGGCGAGAGGGGCTTTTGCCCGTCATAACTCAAAAACAGAACGCGAAAGCCATCGAGATAGTGAGGAACGACAACGTTTTCGAGTTGAACGGGAGCAACGGGAATGCCGTGCATGACCAACGGCATCGCGATGCCATAAAAATTGCCCAACCACGGATCGCTGGGGGTGGGTTCACCTCGCTCGAACATCAGCGAATCGCTGACCAATACGCCAACACCGGTCGTCCCGCAGTTCCACTCCACATGAGATTGCTTCATGTCATTGAGCGCATTAAAGACCGTCTGCAATTCGGTGGCATAAGCCGGCGGTATGGGATGCCGATCCGCGGGCGGGGCCGAGCGCGGATAGCGTCCGCCGAATACCCGCTCCGGCCATGGGGCGACTTCGTATTTGAATACCTCCGGTTGAAAAAGCGAAGCAGTAAGAGTGGATTCCCAGTTGTTACGATAATCCTCCCAATCATGATCCGGGTTGTCCTCAATCGGATCGTTCAGGTACCAAACCGAACGGCCGGTGGCGCGAACGAGGTTTTGCATGGCACCGTACTCAAGAAAAGCGGTTTCAAACGTGTGCGAGCGCACATCGCCTGCATAGCGATTGGGTTCGCGCGAGGTGCCGGTCCAAACCTGCGCGATGTAGCCGTCACAGCCGTTTAATTGGGCCAGGCTGGATTCGGGGCTAACGATACACCATTGGGCATAATTCAACAGGCTGTGCGTAGGCACATAACACTGAACGTGGCGATCGTTCTGCAGGTTGTAGGCCTGCACGAAGTCAAACACCTGTTGCAGGGCACGGCGATAAAGGAAATATTTTAACTTGCCCGCGCGCCAGCGGGCGTCCACTGAACTATGAGGCGGCTGCCAGTCGTCATGGTAATAGTCACGCCACTCACGTTTAAAGCCTTCGGAATAACCAGCACGATCCCAAAATTCCGGTTCTTCCAAATAAATCGCCTCCGCACCAGCATCCAGCGCGCGTTTGACTCCCACGCACAGAAATTTTCCATAATTGGTTCCGGGGCACATGTAATAAACATCACCGCCGTGGCCAATCTTATTGCCGTTGCGATCGGTTTGTGCCTCGTCTTCATGGTTTATGCCATCGAAACGGCCATAGAGGTAATCCTGGTATTCGCCCCACGCCACACCCGTCATCACCTGGATATGATAGCCGTGGGCGCGCCAGGTATTGATGCGGGAGGGCAGATTCGTATCGATGCCATAAACGATGGCAACATCCGAAGCGAGGTTGCCCTGGGGCGTCCATTCTTTGCCGGTCTGAAAACAGGTTCGTTCCTGAGGCGGATTTGTATACAACGGAAAAGACATATCTGCCCCGCTTCCACGGAAGGCCGCGGCGCAAATAAATATCAGAATGCGGCACAGGTTATCTGGTTTCACGGGGCGGAAAGGCGATAAAAACGTTGAGGTAAGTTTGTGACTGAAGAATCAATAAATTGATAGACGCCCGGTTGTGCCTCGGTGGCAGTACCGATGTCTACCCAATTAAAGAGGTTGGTCGAAGACCAGACGCTGTAAGTCGCATTTGAACTACCCGAAAAATTCAGAGTGAAGTTTCCGTTTGTTGAATCCCAAAGCACATTATCGAATTGCGGGACAGCCGGAAGACCGATATTGAGGGTTACCTGCGCCGTTGCTGAATTATAAAATGGATCACTCGCCATAAAGGAAAAATTCGCGTAAGGACTGCCGGTGCCTCCATTGGCTGGAGCAAATATGAGTTGCCCGGAGGGGTCGGTGACCATCGTGTTTGGAGAGGTGACGGGCGAACCGCGTGAGCCGCTGGAATATTGATAAAGGGCACCCACGGACGGCAAACTCGTCACATAGAAACTTAATGGGTTTCCATCCGGGTCGGCACCAGAGAGCGCAAACGCCAGGTCGTGGTTGATATAGCCTGAAGCCGTTACGTTGTTTGCAAACGGCGTCTGGTTACCGATGGCCATACCGAAGCTTTCCCCGGCGGCAATCGCAGCAACATTTGTGAGGGTGGCCGGAACATTGGTCTGGCCCTGGCTGTTATTTCCCCATCCCAGAACTGTTCCATTCGCCCCCAATGCAAGGTTGAAAAGACTTTGGCTTCCGCTCGTTACGGCCAGGACGTTTGTCAGATTTACGGGCACATTGGTCTGGCCGCTGGAATTGCTACCCCAGGCGACAACAGTACCAGCCGTCCCGCCAATCCCGTACATGGCAGACAAGATTTCATCGAGTCCTGCGATTTCAAAAGGAGTCAATGCTCGATTGTAAATGCGGATTTCCGCAATATCTCCATTGTAGAAATATTGCGGCCCGGTCATTGAGCCAATATCGAACGGACAATCCACTCGAGCATCGGTGCAGAGCCCGTTTTGTGATGCCACGATTGTTCCGTCCACATAAAGAGTGACGGCGTCGGCATTGCGCTCGTAAATGGCGATGTGGGGATTACCGTCCGTCACATTTCCACCGTAGAGGCTGAAATCCGAACTGCATCCGTCAGCGCCAGCACCCAGGCCAGCGCCCAATTGGCTGCCACTGATGACAAACGACCAATCTTCCGTGACGCCCGGCACATCAGCGCCCAGCAAACCGGTATTGTCATAAAAATTGGAGGAAGAATTTCCGGACGAGGAAGTCCTGAATACCACGATAATTGTAAAATTGCCGGCTCCGGAAATCGCGCTGTCTGCCGCAGAGACGGTCAAATACTGACTTGCCGCGCTTGAGAAACGGACCGTGCTGTGACCGTTGAGGACATTGGTATATAGCTCAGGTTGATTGCCGGCCACAGTTTGCGTCGCATTCTCCCCGCCAACACTATCGGTCCAATTGCTGACGGAAGAACCGTTATTTCCCGAAAGACTATCAGCAACCCACCGGCTGAGAGGGGCCCCGGCAATTCCGGCCATGCCGTATGTGTTGGCGAGAACCTGATTGAGATTCGCCATTTCCATAGAATTCAACGCCTGATTGTAAAGCTGGATTTCAGCAATGTCGCCGTTGAAGAAATATGGCGCGGTGGTCATGGCTCCGATTTCGAAAGGGCAATTCACCCGGGCCGCCGTGCAAAGGGCCGTGGCTTCCGCAACAATGACACCATCTACATATAAACGAATGATGTTGCCGGAACGCACATAGGCTCCAATGTGCGGGTTTCCATCCGTGACATTTCCACCGTAGAGGCTGAAGTCCGCACTGCAACCGCTACCGGCGCCTAATCCTGCTCCCAGTTCATTGCCGTTAATGACAAAAGACCAATCCTGAGTAATCCCCGGCACGTCTGCACCCAGCAGGCCGGTGTTCTCATAAAAGGAAAGCGAAGAGTTTCCCAACGTCGAAGTCCTGAATACGACGACGATGGTGAAATCCCCTGCCCCGGAAATCGCGCTATTCGTCGCGGCCACGGTCAGATACTGGCTAGCGGCGCTGGAAAAGCGCACGGTGTTATGCCCGTTGAGAACATTGGTGTAGAGTTGCGGCTGATTGCCGGAGGCGGTTTGCGTTGCGCCTGAGCCGCCTATGACATCAGTCCAATTGCTAATCGATGAGCCATTGTTTGCTGAAAGACTATCGGCCACCCATCTGCTGACCGGGATAGGGTTCGCCCAGGAGCTGCCGCTCGCCTTGAGTGCGATGCTATCATATTCGCCCGCAGCGATAGCGGTCACATTACTTAAGGCTGAGGGGACATTGGTTTGTCCGAAAACGTTATCCCCCCAGGCAGCTACAGTTCCATTTGCCAACAAGGCCAGGCTATGGCCAAATCCCGCAGCCACACCCATAACATTAGTCAGGCCCACAGGCACATTGGTTTGCCCATAAACGTTATATCCCCAGGCGGTCACAGTGCCGTTGGCGTTTAGTGCCAAACTGTGATATCCGCCGGCTGCGATGGCGACGATGTTGGTCAATCCCGCCGGCACATTGGTCTGCCCATCTGCATTGCCGCCCCACGCTACAACCGTGCCGTTTGACAAGAGCGCCATGCTGTGTTGAATCCCGGCAGAAATATCAATGACGTTTGCCAGTCCCGCAGGCACATTGGTTTGTCCGAAATTATTGTTTCCCCAGGCAACGACAGTGCCATCATTATTGAGCGCTAATGCGTGGTTGGCGCCACAGGCAATTCGAACCACATTGGTCAGGCCCGAAGGGAAATTGTTCAAGCCGTTGGCGGTGCTGCCCCATTCCTCTAATCGTCCGCCGGTGGTAAATTGTTTATCCGCGCTCCAAGCCATCCCCAATACATTGCTGCCAACCGCGCGATAGTGATAAATCTGGTGTGCAGCCAGACCGGAAATGTTTGTGCTGACTAACGTGGCAGTGCTTCCGGCACTGATCGCCGCGCTACGTGAACCGTAATTACTGTTCGTTCCCCATTCGAGCCAGGCAAGTGTATTGGTGGCGTTTCCCGTTACGACACCCCCCAGCGTGGCGCTGCTGGCGATGATTCTGGTTGCGGGCAGTGTCATGACCGAAGGCGGCCCATAGGCCTGCTGGTAAAGTAAAAACAGTTGATCAACACGGATGAATTGATATTCGCTCGTATTAAAGGCGGCAACGACGCTTGAGAAGTCAGTCGGAGTCAAGTCCCAGGAAACCCCTTGCGCGACGATGAAAAGAGGGGCTGTACCATTCCAACCCTGCGACGCGCTGCTGATGGCGGAAATGATTTGGTTCGTGGTCGAAGCGTAAGTGGGATTCAATGCAATCGTCTGCAGCCCATCGTTCACCGCATTGTAAGTGCCGCTTTGATCCAGCAGACCAAGCAAGGTAGGACAATTCGTGGCAAAGGCCTGGGCAATGCCGGTGTTTACCTCATCCCAAACAGTAATCGCACGCATGCCAGCGCGTTGCAGATAACCATCAGAAGTGTTGGCAAAGGTCGTTAAGTTCGCCGAATTCCAAAGCTCAAGATGCGCGTAACCCGCGCCGGATGGCCCGGCGATCAGGCAATCATTGGTGGACGCTGTGCTCCAATAATAATTTAGCATGGCGGGATCAAACTCTGAAACCAGCGGGTCGGCGGTCCAGCTTAGCGGGAGGGTGCCGCGGGCGGGATCCTGCCACCACATGTTCATCACATGTTCCATGTATTGAGCGTTATCACCATCACTGACAACAAGCGCGATATAGACTTTGTTCTGAAGCGGGGGCGGAGGCGGAACAGGCGGAACGTTGATCGTACGCGAAACGCCGCTGAAAACGGAACCGTTGCGGAAAAAATCGCTGGCCAATACCGGAATTCCGTAGTTGGCAATCCAGGTCAAGCCGTTGCCTTCGTTTGGCCACCATCCCATATAGACGCCGTTGACGGGACTCATATCGGAAACAAACATGCCTAACAGCGTCGCGTCCTGGGCCGTGCCCGGATCCAGCCAAACTGTGGCTGATTTTACTGCGACCAAGTAATCACGCAGATTGCCATCCAAATTGGTTTCCAGGCCGGCAATGATCCGGTGGGTACAGAGAGACCAGTAATTCGTGTAGAGGTAACCATAGACCTGATATTTGTTTGAAAACCGTCCCCGCAGGTCGTCGTTAATTGAGAGGTTGTAAGGAGCGTTCGTCAGTGTCGGCAGGAGACTGGGGTCACAAATCAATTCATTCTTTACGCCGGC
>JASHZU010000426.1 GCA_030042375.1 Verrucomicrobiia bacterium | reverse complement strand
ATTTTCAATTTGCGAAGCAATGCGGCTGCACGCACCTGGTGATTCATCTGGTGGATTACTTTCGCTCGTCCCGCAATCGTCCCGGCGATCAACCTGTGGGTGACGATTCCGGATGGGGATTGGCCGGCGACCCGGAAAAAATCTGGACGTACGAAGAACTAGCCGCGATCAAAAAAGAAATTGCCGCTGCCGGCCTTCAACTCGAAGCCATTGAAAATTTTGACCCGGCGCATTGGCACGACGTCTTATTGGATGGCCCGAAAAAATCCCAACAGATTGAAAATCTAAAACAAATTATCCGCAACGTTGGCCGCGCGAGCATCCCGATCTTTGGTTACAATTTTTCGATTGCGGGTGTCGCTGGGCGTGTGAAAGGAAAATTCGCCCGCGGGGAAGCCGAGGCCGTGGGCATGGACGGCCCGTTGGACAAACCATTGCACAACGGCATGGCCTGGAACATGGTCTATGATGCTAAAGCTGCACCCGGAACCGTTCCGACGGCCACTTCTGGACAGCTTTGGTCGCGGCTGAAATTTTTCCTGGATGAATTAATCCCCGTCGCCGAAGAGTCAGGCGTAACGCTGGCAGCGCATCCGGATGATCCGCCGCTGCCGACGGTTCGCGCGCAACCGCGGCTGGTCTGGCAGCCACAGCTTTTTCAGAAGCTTATTGACCTCAAACCCAGCCCGCGCAACGCACTCGAATTTTGCGTGGGAACGATTGCGGAAATGCCGGATGGCGATGTTTATGAAGCGGTAGAAAATTACAGCCGCCAGAAAAAACTGGCTTATGTCCATTTGCGCAACGTTCACGGCAAGGTCCCTTTTTATAAGGAAACATTTATCGATGATGGCGACGTGGATGTTCTGCGCGTGCTGCGGATTTTGAAAAAAAATAATTTCGCGGGCGTCATTATTCCCGATCATGCGCCGCAGATGAGTTGCGCCGCGCCATGGCATGCCGGCATGGCGTATGCGCTGGGATATTTGCAGGCAGGATTAAAGATGATTGCGAACGAATAGCGCAACTGCTGCCAGCGGCCGTGCTTATTGATAGCTGTAAAGTTTTAGCCGCAGAACGCCACATGCGTCCGGCGCCAGGTAAAGATGCCTTCCCTGGTGATTTTCATCGCCGTTTAATCTCCGCCCGGTGACCCAATGACCGTTTACAAAACTTTCCTCATCGATACTGATGATGCCGGCTTTGGGCTTTTCCGGCGAGTTGGAGGTAAATGTGATAACCAGGCCGCAGCCGGCGACCCTGTATTCGTCCGGTCCCGTGGAAATAATCAGTCCGCCCATTCTTGGCCATTCATTGGTTTGGCCGTAGCCGCTCGAGTAGGGCCAGGTATAGTCGTGTGCAACGTTGAAGGTGTAATTTCCTAGTTTCACCTTCTGTGTCCGGTTGGTTCCATCCAGCCAAACACCTGCCATGGTTCCCCTGCCCTGATTTTCCAGAATCAATGGCGAAAGCGCTGCGAGCGTTTGGTAAGTTTGTTCAATCGTGGGAGTATTGTTAGTAAGAGGACTGGAAAACTCATCTTCGATTCCAAATGGCGAGACTCCCATCGCATCGAATTGTCCGAGGGCATATAAAAGATTGGCGGGGATGGGTCTCGTTTCGGGAATAAACAACGGATTTCCGAAGCGATGATATTTTTCGCACCATTCTTCGAAGTTCGGAAAGTAAATATCGGGTGCTAAAATATCGATGTGCGGCGCGCCCGCCTGCCAAATATCCATCAAATGCGGTAGCGGTCCGCCGCTGGGATATTGGCCGGGTTTCCAACCGGGACGTATCAGCGCGGCATTCACATACATCGGCAGCGGATATTCCGCCTTCCCTGCCGCAGCGACGCGATCGGTGTAGCGGGCATAATACCATGCCATAAAGATTTCTTCGGTTTCGATTCCCGGGCCGAACACCTCTTCCCATGTGCCTGAAGTCTTGAGGCCCGCCTTTTCCCACAACTCACGAAACTCGGGGGCCAAGGTATCGCGATGCTGTTCAAGATAATCCATCAACTCCTTCGGCACGGATTCCGAAAACAATTTATTGGCGATGGCAGAATGGTCACGGGCTTCAGGTATCATGCCGATTTCATTCTCCACTTGAACCATGATGACAGTGTGTTCGTGTCCATCGATCCCACGAAGATGTTTCATGAGCGCCGCGAATGCATGTGCATCGGCGTCGCAATTGGCATTGCTGAAGGGCGAAAGGATTTCCTCGCCCCTGCCATCACTGGTTTCCGCGCGTGGAAACCGCAACTCATTAGTCTTAATCAAGGCAGGCGTATAGCTTGACATGCTGTTTTTCCAACTGCCAAACCATAAAAAAATCAGGCGCAAATTATTGTTACGGGCGCCGCGAATCAAGCCATCAACGAGGGTAAAATCAAATTTCCCTTCTTCCGGCTCAATCAATTCCCACGAGACGGGAGTCAATACGGTGTTGAGATTCATTTCCCTGAGTTCCGGCCAAATCGGCTTCATGTAATCAAGGCTGGAAGAACTGGAGTTGTGCAGCTCACCGCCGAGAATAAGAAACGGCTGGTCGTCCACTATCAGTTGCGTGGTCGATCCCTTTTTTTCGAGATGAGGAATGGATGAAGCACTGGCCGTAAGAATAGACGCCGCGAAGAATAACAAAACCGCCACCCGCCTTCGCCAAGGTTCCCGCGCGACGAGTGGGGCAGACTTTGTTTTCATTTTATGAAGCAGGTTTGCCATTGAAGATGGAAATGATGTATTCGCATATAAGTGGCTACACTGGCTACATCGTTGATAATCAATAAGTAAAGTGGCTACACAACTGGCGACAAATTTTTCAAAGTGGCTACATCATTG
>JASHZU010000425.1 GCA_030042375.1 Verrucomicrobiia bacterium | reverse complement strand
CTCATGTACCGCGAGCAGGATTTCGGCAGGGAATTGGAACCACTGATAATGCGTCCCTGGGCCACCCACGCCAGGCCGCAACTGCTGTCGAACGAAGAGGCGCTGACGCAAGACTTGGAGCTGAACACCTTGTTTGGAGCGATGGCCGGTGGCGATGACTGCTTGTTCGCAGTGGCGAGGCAGGCGGTCTTGTCGGCCTTGCAGGACGATCGCGAAACAGTCCTCTACCGCCAAGCCATATTGAAGGACTGCCTGCGGAATGAGTCCATCGTGAGGGAGCTTTACAACATCACCATGGAAGCGACAGTGGGCGAACGTCGGCGTTGGTTAGGCATATCCAGCCGCTACTCGCGTGGCATATTATCTGATGCGATTCGATTGCTTCAGGTGTTGTTGGAGGAACTCGCCAAGCTGAAGCATATCGCAGATGAACATGCGGGTAAATTCGAGTCGGAAGGGTTCACGACTTTTTTCCAGATGCTCAGGGCAGAATTGGCGGATGAATATTTTGCCGCCGTCAAAGCTCATCTTAAAGAACTGGAATTTCGCGGCGGCGTGCTGTTGAGTGCCAAATTGGGAGAAGGCAATCGAGGCGTGAATTATATTTTGCGCAAGTCGTTGCGAGCTAAACCAAGTTGGATTCAACGCTTTTTTTCTTGGAGCCCATCCGCTTACACATTTCAACTTGATCCACGTGACGAGGCCGGCTTTCAGGCATTGTCGGAGCTGCAAGAGCGGGGAACCAATCTGGTTGCAAATGCCGCCGCCCAATCTGCCGATCACGTCGCAAGTTTCTTTGTCATGCTGCGGACGGAACTGGCCTTCTATATCGGCTGCTTGAATTTGCACCGTCAACTTGGCCGTAAGGGAGTGCCATGTTGCTTCCCGGTTCCAGCACCACCCGGTACCCACAAGCTTTCCAGCGTCGGCCTGCGCGATGTCAGCCTCATTCTTAGCATGGAGCGCAGCGTCGTTGGCAACAACCTGGATGCCGAAGAAAAGAATCTCATCATCATCACCGGGGCGAATCAGGGGGGCAAATCCACCTTTTTGCGCGGGATCGGTTTGGCTCAATTGATGATGCAATCTGGCATGTTCGTAACTGCCGAATCTTTCAGCGCCGACCTGTGCCGTGGCATGTTCACGCATTACAAGCGCGAAGAGGATACCTCGATGACCAGTGGGAAATTCGATGAAGAACTGGCCCGTATGAGAGGAATTGTTGATATGCTAAAACCCGATTCACTGCTGCTCTTTAATGAATCCTTTGCAGCGACCAACGAAAGAGAGGGTTCCGAGATCGCCACTCAAATTGTTCGCGCTTTACTTGAAACGCGAGTGAAAATTTTCTTCGTGACCCATCTTTACGAATTTGCCCACTGCCTCTGGGACGACAAAATGAAGAACGCAATCTTTTTGCGCGCTGAAAGGCAAGCTGATGGGCAGCGAAGTTTCAAATTACTCCCCGGCGAGCCATTGGAAACCAGTTATGGGGCGGATTTGTATGAACAAATTTTCGGAGGCGGTAATGAGCACACCACTTTAAATCAATGAACATTCAGTTTCCATTCGTCGGTCGTGAAAAACAAATGGCGTGGTTACGCCAATTTCATGAGGAACGTTGCAACGTGCTGATTCTTGGCCCGGAGGGCATCGGCAAGTCCGCACTGGTCGAACAAGTCCAGTTGTCGCTAGGTCTATGGGTTTGTCCGCACTCAGAACATTTGAGCGAAATTTGCGAGTCGCTGGAACGCAAGCTTGGTTTGAAAGCCGACGGCTTATTGGTCGTCAGGCGCAAAAATCGGATTTTGAAACTGCTCAGGAACCGCCAAGACGTGACGGTTGTTTTTGATGGCGCAAGCTGGACGACACCAAAACTCGGCACATTTATTGAGAATGTCTGCGCGTGCACGCCGGTGTGGTTGTGTGCACGGTCGGAACATCCTTGGGACATTGGCCGCATTTGGCCGCTCCTGGTGCACTTTCATCATATTCAGTTGAAACCATTACAGCCAAAAGAAAGCCAAAGGTTAGTCGCCGCCGCTGTTCAAGAAGGGACGGTTCCAGAGAAAACTTTGGGCATTGTTGACTGGCTGCATCGGCATGCGGAAGGCAATCCCAAGACTCTCTGCGAGTTGCTGGACGAAATCGCCCATGGCCGCTACGATTTCAATAATCCCCATAGTTTGCGATTGCTCGACCTGGACCGGCGCATTCATGAAATATTTCCCACATCCACCGAAAATCAGACACCAATGTGAATGAGTGAAACAACGATGATTCTTTGGGCAACGTGCGTCGCTTTTTTTATGGCGATTTTAAACGCACAAGGCGCCACGCCGGATTTGTTGGCAGCGGTGCGAACAACTACTGTGGTCGTTTTGGGGTGGGGTTTTGCTTGTTGTCGTTATGGATTCAGAACGTGGTCTGAATTGTCTTTGCCCGTTCGATGTATGCTCATTTCTTCCGCGCTCGCTGTGATTCTGGCATGGCTTCTAAATTTCCAAGCCAGGGGCAAACGTAGCGCCGCGCAGGTGGCAGTGATGGATCGGCTGAATATCGGCTTTGCTGTCCTTTTCACCAGCTTGCTCTTATGGCAACGAGCCTCCATTCCGTCGGTGATTATTGGTCTATGCATTGTATGCGGCTCATTCTTTCTCGCCTTTGTCAAATGATGAATGAGAACCATCAACGTATTTTGCTCGTAACGTTTCGGCACGTGGACCAGTTGCTTTCTGAAGCCGAGCGCATCATGGCCTTGGACGGTTCCCAGTCCCCCTTTCAAGAATACTGGCCAGACTCCACACCAACCCAACGGGCAGAGTTGCATGAACAAATACTTAAGGCAAGGGAGGCCATGCAGCGCATTCTCGATGATCTAAAGATTCCGAAGAACCGGCCTGTTTCCGGCACATTGTGGGCGGCATATAATCATCTGGCCTTCGCGAGTTTGGCCCTTATAGAAATCCAAGCCAGGCATATGAAGGGTTACGGAGACCTCTCGGACGAAGAGCAGAAAATTTTAGACAAAATTTCATCTGAATTGCGCGAACCGATTGACCGCCTGGGAAATTACCTACTCAAGAGTCAAAAAAGGATTGAATAAATGATATAAGCGCATCTGCTTCTATTTTAGATATTGCAAACAGCATCAGGAATGCTACATTTTGGATGGGCAATGGAATTTGCCTCCCGCATAGGGGAAACCGCCTCTGGCTAATAATTCCTACTGAACAAATATAATTTGTCCCGGTAGTGAATATGAATGTGACACTCACCTGCTACGGGTTCGGTTTGTGCTCCAACGATACTGGCCACGCACTAACCGCGACCGATGTCACTCAAATCACCGCCGGGACGCCTGATTTGAGAAACCTTGATCCGCTTCGACCGCCGCTGCCTCTTCCTATCTTGGGAGAATCCTTGGTGGCCGCCTGCTTTAAAGACAATCGCTTTGAATCGAAACCGGCAATGGAGTTTGCCCGCTGCTTCCCAGCAAACCGCTACTTAGCTAATGACTCCTACCGAACCAATGTTATTGGAAAGGTAGCGAGTTATGAAAGTCCTCATTGTATCTGACATCCACGGTAATTGGCCGGCGCTCCGCGCTGTTCTAGAGGCTGAACCTGATATAACCCAAATCATCTGTTTGGGGGACCTTGTCAATTATGGCCCTCAACCGGTTGAGTGCGTCTCTTGGGCGAAAGAGGCTTCGCCCATAGGGATTTTCCTTCAAGGCAATCACGACCGCGCCGTAGGAATGGACATGGACCCTCATTGCTCAACGTCGTATATCGCGCTGGCCGCAGCAACGCAAAGGGTCACTGAACAGCTGCTTGCGCCAGAGTTAAAAGAATTTCTGGCCAGTCTTGAACCAAGCATGCATTTCCGAATTGGCCCAAGTACTTGCTTCGCCTGTCATGCGACACCCAAAGACCCTCTCTACCATTACATGCCGCCCAATGCGGCCGTGTCACTTTGGGAATCTGAAGTCATTGTTGCGCAGCACCCCGATTATTTGTTTTTCGGCCACACGCATTTGCCTCTGAAAAACCGTTTTCGCCGCACGCTCATCATCAATCCCGGCAGCGTAGGGCAACCGAAAGATGGTGATCCACGGGCGGCGTACGCCATTTTGGAAAATAGCGAAGTCACGTTGCGTCGCGTGCCTTACGAAATTGAAGAAACGGTCCGCGCCTATGACGGACTCGGCCTGGAGCCGCATATTCGAGACAGTTTATGCAAGGTTCTGCGGACGGGAGGGAATTTGCCCGCGGAACATTATCACAAACCCACTACACAAACTACTCATGGCTAAATCCGATAAACTGGACGAATTGTTTCGCCTCCAAAAAGAATTAAACAAACGCATTGGGGTCGATGTTGACACGATGACGGAAAAAGAGCGCCCCCAATGGATCTTGAACTATTGCCGGGCGATGCAGCAGGAAGTTTGCGAATTGACCGATTGCATCCCTTGGAAGTGGTGGGCGAATTACCAAACCTTCGACCGGCAAAATGCGCGGGTGGAAATCGTCGATCTTCTTCATTTTGTTATTTCCGCCGCCCAAGTTCTGCAGCTGAGTGCCGACGAGGTCTTCGAGGCGTATGTCAAAAAGCACCACGTAAACATTCAGCGGCAGGAATCCGGTTACACGGTTAAAGATGAAGGCG
>JASHZU010000424.1 GCA_030042375.1 Verrucomicrobiia bacterium | reverse complement strand
TTTTGCGCGGCGGCCAGCGCCATTTCAAAGCTGTCCAGCACCGGCAACAGTTTTTGGATGAGCGATGCGTTGGCGAACTGGATAGCTTCTGTCCGCTCCCGTGCGGCGCGCTTTTTAAAATTGTCGAAATCGGCCGTGGTCCGCAGCAGCCGGTCCCAGCTTTCATCCGCCTTCGCCGCGCGCGTTTTCAATTCCTCAAACTGTTCGGGCGTCAGCGATGCCAGGTCTACCGTTGTGATTGGCTCGGCGTCTTCCGCCTTATTCATTTGTGCGTCCGGTTTGCTCATAATTCCATCAAAATTTTAGAGAGACAGGATAAATGATTTTTCGCCCGCCAGCAAATTGAAATGATGCCCGCTTTTGATACCGCTTTTACCCGCCAAAAGGGACCGACGCCGCATTTTCGTGGAAAAATGCTGGACAGAATACCCGCCAACCAAAAAATTAAGGACAAAAGATGCAACGCCCAACCCCAGTCACTATCTTCGGCATTCTTAATATCGTCTTCGCGATCATCGGCATTATGGGAGCAATTTGCTCCCTGGCGTTTTTTACGATCATCGACGGCAATTCCGACAACCCGATAATTCAAATCATGCAAAAAAATCCGGTATTCCAGGCCATGAGGGACAATCCGTCCTACCTGGCCTACCTCAAATTTTCCATGATCCTGGGCGTGGTAGTGGCCGTCCTTTTATTGGTGGCCGGGATTGGATTACTTAAGCTCAAGCCCTGGGCGCGAATGCTTTCCATCATCTACGGCGTTTATGGGATTATTTCTGTTATCGGCAATGCGATTGCCAGTTATTTCTTTTTAATTCAACCCATGTTCCAAAAGGCGGGTGTCGACCAGGCCGCCGGGGCCGCGGGTGGTGCCATGGGCGGAATATACGGGGGGTTCTTCGGGCTGGTTTATCCTGTTTTGCTGATATTTTTTATGATGCGGCCCGTAGTAGTTGCGGCATTTAATCCGTCTTCGACGAACAGCACAAAACCACCGCCGTTGCCGCGCTCTTAGTCGTGTAACGGCGCCGGGGCGTTGGAATATAAGGCCCATTGCCCGCAACGGAAAACTTCGCGCAGGGGAATATTTTCGTAGTGCTGCTGGAAATATCCCACCGCTCCGCCGAAGCTGACAATTAAAACGTTATGGTTTTCCTTGAGCAATTTCGTCAGTGTTGTTCCATCCAGATAAAGGCGGCCCAGGCGCTCCTCGTTTCCGGGAAAGTCATACGGCACTTTCCCGGGACTCATTCCGCAAAAATAAGGACGATTGGTCGTAGAAATGACTCCGCCGGAATAAAATGGCAGTCCCTGGGGAAGATTGCCCAGGCAAACAATGGCTTCGCCGGGTTGATAATTTTCGCGCAACGCATCGCCAATTTCATCCAGCGGGGCATTGGCCTTATAATCGAAATGGAACAGGGGAAATTCCATTACCGTCACATAAAATCCGAGCAGCGCCAACCCCGCCGAAAATACCTGGATCGTTTGTGGCTTCCATTTTTTTGCCAGTATAAACAAGGCAATCACCAGGGCCAGTGCCAACGGAACCTGGCACTTCAGCCAGATGGGCAAGGTCACATGCAGAAGAAGAAAAATGGCAATGGGAAAAATAACGGGCAGTAATAAAGAAAAGGCCAGGACCATGCGCCAGATGATTTGTGGTACGGCGCTGTCGCCTCCAAAGAATCTCCAGGCCAGCAAAACCGCCAGCGCAGGAAATATCGGCAGGACGTAAGCTGCCCGTTCCGCCTGCGAAAATGAAAACAGCGTGAAGGTAAAAATCGCCCAGACGCTCAGGAGCAACCAGCCTTCTTTTGATTTCGGGTCCAGGCCGCGCCAGTGCGTGCGCCGCCAAAGCCAGCCCAGCAGTAACGTCCACGGCAGAAGCTGCCACGCCAGCATCACAAAAAAATAACCGGGAAATCCATTTCGGTTTTTGACGGCGGTCCCCAGCAAATGTCCCGCTGCCTGCCCCAAAATCATATAATGCGCCGATTGCGGAACGCGCTGAAACACCACTAAAAACCATGGCGCAGCAATCATTAAAAACAAAACGAAACCGGCCGAGGCCCCCGCCCAAAATCTTCCCGGCACGGCGCCTCGACGAAAAATCAGCAACGCCAAAAACGAAACCACGGGAATTGCCAGCGCGATTGGTCCTTTCGTCAAAAAGCCCAGGGCAACAGCCACCCAACCCGCCAGGTGCCATGCAAAAAATTCTTGTTTAGCCGTTTCCAGTGCCGTCCAGCTTCGCCAGAAGAAATACATCGCCCATGCGGTGAACTGCGTTAAGAGCATGTCCGTGGTCAGCATTCGGCCCATGAAGGCGTAAAAAATCGCGCTCTGCAAAATCAGCGCGCTCCACCATCCAATACGCCGGCCGGCCAGCGCGCAGCCCAGCAAATAAGTGGCCCACACCCCGCTGACGCCCGCCAGGGCGACGGGCAGCCGGACTGCCCATTCGTTCTGCCCGAACAATCTCATCGAAACGGCCACCAGCCAGTAGGCCAACGGCGGCTTGTCCAGGTGCGGCAGATACCAGAAATGCGGCACGAGCCAATCGCCGGTCTCGATCATCTCCCGGGCAATCTCCGTGTAGCGTCCCTCATCCGGCTCATTGAGCGGCCGGTTGCCGAGCAGGAGAAAAAAGGTCAGGAGCGTCAGGGCCGCCAACGCAATTTTTAGCAGCGGGCTTTTCATGAGACCGGCCCTAGCGACAAAATTCGCATTTTAGACGAGCGACTTCACAACGTCCTCGATTTTCGAAATGCCTTCGCCGGCTTCCTGCGGCTTCAAATTCAGCGGCGGCAATAGGCGAATCGTCTGCGTCCCGGCCGGAATAACGAGAACACCGGCGGCATGCATCCGGTTCGTGAATTGAACCGCGGCGGATTTTTCGCTCGAAGTAAACGCAGGAATTTTTTCGACCAATTCCAGCCCGAGCATGAAACCCAGACCGCGGGCGTTTCTGACCACCGTGGGATAAACTTCCGCGAGCCGCTTCAATTCATTAAGCATCCAATCGCCGAGCTTGCGCGCCCGGGCGTCCAATTTTTCGCGTTCGATGATTTCAAAAACTTTAAGCGCCACCGCACAGGCCAGCGGTGTGCCGCCGTAAGTCGAGGCATGCGTGCCCGGCCCCAGCAAATCGGCATACGGCGCGCGCACCCAAAACGCGCCAATCGGGAATCCGCCGCCCAGCGATTTGGCCATGGACAGGCCGTCCGGCATAAATTTCTCGCTGCCGGAGGCCGTTTCCAGAATCCGCTGGAAACTTTGAAATTTTCCAGTCCGATAATGGCCGTCCTGCACGCCGTCCAAAAAGAGAAGCAATTTTTTCTCATCGCACAACGCGCGCAGGCCCAGCAAATATGCGGGCGTGGCGGGCGTCACGCCGCCTTCTCCCTGCACGCCTTCAATCAGGATTGCCACTGTGGCCGGCGAAATAGCGGCCCACGCCGCATCCAAATCATTGAACGGAATATGCCGGAAGCCCGGCGTCAGCGGCTCGAACCCTTTTTTCACCTTCTCCTGTCCGGTCGCGGCAATGCCCGCCAGCGTGCGCCCGTGAAAAGAATTCGTGGCCGTCAAAATTTCAAAACGCCCTTCGTCATGCCCGAATTTTCGGGCGACCTTGAACAATCCTTCGTTTGCCTCCGCGCCGCTGTTGGAAAAAAATACTTTTCCGGCGCCAATGCGTCTTACAATTTCCGCGGCCAGCCGCCCCTGCGGCTCGGTGTAATAAAGATTGGAGACGTGCATCAGCTTCGACGCCTGCTCCACCAATGTTTCAATGATGGCCGGGTGCGCGTGGCCGAGGCAGTTCACGGCGATGCCGCCGCCGAGATCGAGATAGCGCTTGCCCGTGACATCAAAAACATAGCTGCCCGCGCCGTGGCTCAACGCCAGGTCAAAGCGCCCGTAACTGGGCACGACGTTCCGGTTGAACAAATCGCGCACAGACTCAAAGTCATTCCGGACAATCGCCGGTGGTGCTGGAACAATTTCTTTCACAATTTAAGGGAATAAAAATGCATCAAAGAAACGAAAGAGGAAATGTTTTTTGCGTCACTCTGTTTTGACCTTACAACACAATCTCTGTGCCGTTGCCTTCGTCCGTAAAAATTTCCAGCAGCACGGCGTGCGGCACACGCCCATCCACAAAAGAAACTTTTTCCACGCCGGATTGAATCGCTGCCACCGCGCTGTCCACTTTCGGGATCATGCCTTTGTCAATCACCCCGGACTTTTTCAGGCCAGCCACTTCCTCTGTCTTTAAATGCGGAATCACCGAGTCCGGTTTTTTGGGATCACGCAGCAGTCCCGGAACATCACTCATAAAAACCAGCCGCCTGGCCTTGAGCGCAATTGCCACCTGCGCCGCCGCCACGTCCGCATTGCAATTGTAAATCTTTCCATCCTCGCCGCGCGCCGTCGGACTGATCACCGGCGTGAACCCGCACCAAATACTTTCCTTCAACGGCGCGACATTCACCTCGATGACTTCGCCAACATAACCGATGTCAATTTTTTTGCCGGGATTTTCCGGGTCATCCAGCAAAAGTTTCCTGCATTTAAAAATGTCCGGCCCGGCAAATCCCACCGCGTTGCCGCCCAGCGCGTTGATCGTTTTCACAATTTCCGGGTTGATTTCGCGCGAGAGCACGTCGTCAACGATTTTGGCTGTCGCTTCGTCTGTGACCCTCTGGCCCTGGATAAAATCGGCCTTCAGCCCGGCCTTTTCCATGGCGCGCGTAATCGCCTTGCCCCCGCCGTGGACCACGATGGGGTCAATTTCCACTGCCTCCAGAAACACCACGTCGCGCGCCACGCTGACGCGTGTTTTCTCGTCCGGCGAGTCCATGAAACTCCCGCCGTATTTGACCACGAACGTGGCGCCGCTGAATTTTTGGATATACGGCAGCGCTTCCAGGAGCGTATCGGCTTTGGCTATTAAATCCTGCACGCCCATTCGTTACAAAAAATCCGCGAGAAATGAAAGCGCGATTGTCATGGCGATTTCACTTTGACGTGCGCCGGGTTTTTCATAAATTTTGTTCATGCCCGAAATTGCCAAATTTGTGAACGGTGGTGCGGGGAGCATCACGCCGGCCGTGGCTGAAAAGGTCCTGCGCCAATTGCCCCAGTGGAAACTGGAATTCACGCAAATCAACGCCCCCAAATTTCCCCATCTCATCGACCAGCTCGAATTTCTTGCCGACGCCGTTGAGGATTGTATTGAAGGCGCTTATAAAGATTTGCCTTTCGTAACCGTCGCCCAGGCGGTTTTTGCGCTGCTGTACACGCATAAAAAAACCAACATCCTGTCCGAGGGCCTTTTGAACCTGGGCCGTGCCGATGATTCCAGTGTCGTGCGCGCCGTCCTCATCCAAAACGAAAAGGCTTTTGCCATCTACGCCGCCAAGCAGGGCGTCGACTGGCAAAAAATTACCAGCCAGCCCTAAGGTTTTTTGCGATGCAAATTCCGCTGGTGAT
>JASHZU010000423.1 GCA_030042375.1 Verrucomicrobiia bacterium | reverse complement strand
TACAAAAGTTATGAAACCGTCGCCGATGCGGTGGCCAATGCCAAACGGCTCGGCGCTGCGGGCGCGGAATTTGTGAAGCTGGAAGGCGGGCAAGAGATGTTGTCGCAAATCCGGGCGATTATTGCGATGGGCATTCCCGTTTGCGGACATTTGGGGATGCTGCCGCAAAGCGTTTTGAAGGAAGGCGGTTATCGCATCAAGGGCAAGAAAGAGGAGGAACACCTGAAATTGATCGAGGATGCAAAACTATTGGCCGAGGCCGGGGTGTTTGCCATCGTGCTGGAGCTGGTCATCCCGCCGGTTGCGGCGGAAATTTCCGGAGAGATTTCCATCCCGACCATATGCATCGGGAGCGGCGGCGGCTGTGACGGACAAATTTTGGTGACGCCGGATTTGATTGGAATGTTCCCGTGGTTTCGCCCGAAGTTCGTGCATCCGCTGGCCGATTGTGCGGCGGAAATAAAATCAGCGGTCGCCGAATGGAAAAAGTCAGTGGAAACGCCGGCGAAAAACAGCTAGTTTGCCGAAACATTTTGGATATGCGGATGTTGAATCTTCAAATGAAATGGTTTTTTTGCCTGCTAGTCCTGGCACTGGCCGCGGCGGGGTGCGAGAGCAAATCCGAGGCCGATGCGCGGGTGCGCGCGGCATACATCGCCGGGCAACAGGCCGCGTATCAAAGCATGGGACAGACGATGACAGATGTCGTCGTGCTGGGCAGTGTCGATAAGCACGAGATTCCCTGGGTGCAGGGATTGACACTCACGCAGGCGCTCGCTACGGCGAATTACAACGGCGCGCACGATCCGGTGATGATTATTTTGAAGCGCAACAGCGTTGAGACGAACATTGACCCGAAGCAATTGCTCAACGGCCAGGACATGACCCTCCAGCCGGGCGATGTGATTTCGGTGGTGGGGCAGTAGGTGGTTGGAGGAGTGTTGGTAGTCAATCGGGACGGAATCTGTCTTGAATGCAGGCGCGGAAGAATTTCTACCGCGCAAACAATGAAATGATTTCCGATCTGCCATATTGAATTCATATGAATAGGCGGCATGCGTTTTCGCTGGTTGAATTGCTTGTCGTCATTGCCATCATTGCCATTTTAGCGGCCATATTATTGCCGGTCTTTGCGGCGGCCAAACGCCAGGCACTGGAAACGCAATGTCGGAACAACATCAAACAACTCACCACCGCTGCGTACCTGTATGTCAGTCAGGACGGCCCGATTAGTTACCCGGCCCTGCACTCAGTGTGGCTGCCGGCGGTGATGGGAAACCTTTCCTGGAAGAGGGAGGTGATGCTTTGTCCTACCGCTGCGACGCCAGCGGAATCGAACCCCGGCCATCATGTCAGCGGCTCGGCCATCAATGCGTGGTCATGGTACAGTTCGGCCACTGCGGAAACCAACGGAAGTTACGCCCTGAACGGATGGTTGTATTCCACTGTGGTCGTGACCAAATTTGGATATGGAGTCGTCGGCCAGGATGAGTTGGATGATTTCTTCATAAATGAAGCAGCCATTCGTTACCCGGCGACAACGCCGGTATTTGCCGACGGCGTCTGGCCGGATGCATGGCCGACGCCCACTGACGAACCAGTATCCGATTTGTTTCAATTAAATCCGGACGAGGATCAGGGCGGCGGGATGAATGTCATGACGATCGCGCGTCATGGCATCGCCCCCAGCAGCGCCGATAAGGACGTGGACACGAGCCAGCCTTTGCCGGGCAGAATCAATGTGGGCTTATTCGATGGGCACGTGGAATTTTCCAAACTGGACAGCCTTTGGCTTTATACGTGGAACGCCAACTATGCCGTTCCGGCCCAGCGGCCGGGGCTGTGACGCGCCGCTCATTGAAGATCCAGTCCCGTGCCCTGGACATTTTGTATTGTCAATCGTGGTCCTTTGAAACCAGTCACCTGGATGTTACTAAGAGTCGCGTTCGTAATGTTGGCGAGGGAAATTCCTTTGCTGCAAGTGCCCGTGATATTGGAGAGTATCAATCCATCCAGTGGTCTTTCCGGAGAAATTTTGCTGGCATCGCATAGCTCCGTTGCGCCGGACAGACGGACGTTGGAAAAGCTGAAGTTTCGCCCCTGCGGGTAGCCGTCCCGACCCGCCACCGGGTCATCCACTGTGTTCGAATTGCCCGAGCTAACCAGGTTGATGCGGAGAAAACCGCCACCCTGCACGTCAACGTCATCAGCCGAAATATTTTCAATACTGCCGCCGCGGCCAATGCGCGTCTTGATATAAATTCCATCCGAGCGCGAGGTAAACCGGCAATGGGTAATGCGCACATTGCGGATGCCGCCGGACGTTTCGCTGCCAATGCCGATGCAGGCAAAGCGATGGTCCACGAGCGTGCAGTTGGTGATGATAACATCTTCCGTCGGAATGCCGGCGAGCATCGCCTGCTTGCCTCGTCCCGATTTGAGGCTAATAGAATCGTCACCGGTGTCTATGTTGCAGCCGTCAATGAGAACATTTTTGCACGAATCAACATCAATGCCGTCGCGCCGGCCGGTAATAGTCAGGTTGCGAATCATCACATTCGTACAGTACGTGGGATGCGTCGCCCAATTGCCGCCTTGCGTGATGGTTAAACCCTCCCAGCGCACGCCATTGCATGAAACCGCTTCCAGCACCAGCGCCCCGCGCGGATTTTGCGGCGCAGCCATTTTGAGATTTCCCTCGATGCGGCCCGGGCCGACGATGGCGATGTCATCGGCGTTGGTTGCGTAAATCAGGCTGCACCGCCCCATTTCCCAGCGACCTTCCCAGCGCACGGGAATCATTGGATAATCATTCGTGTCTCCATCGCCGGTGATGATGCTGCCTTGTTTAAGTAGCAGGGTCGTGTGTGCACCCATTCGCACGCTGCCGATGAGATAATTGCCTGGCGGGACTACCACCAGGCCGTCGCTACTTGCCGCACTGGCGTCCAACGCCTTTTGGAAAGCGACCGTATCCTTGTTCGTGCCGTCGCCGATGGCGCCGAAATAACGGACGTTACAAATCGTGGGTGGTACGGTGCAAATCATATGTGGCGAGCTGCTTCCGGTTTTGCATCCGACGACGGCAAGTGCGAGCAGGGCGATAGAGAAAATAAACAATTTCATTTAGATACAGTGCTGTTGGTCGAAATTTCGTTCGGTGGAAATTGGTCAAAAGTGCGGTGATGGTCAATGCCGCGCAGTTGTTGGTCGGCAAAATCAAGCGCGGCGTTCCAATCGTCCGCGGTCAGCGCGTGCCGGTGTTTCTCGTAATTCACGCCCACGCGGTCCGGACTGGCGCCGAGAAATACATAGACCGGCCTGGCGGCGAGGACGGTTTGTTTTACTGCGTTGGGCACGCAATTCTGGTCGTCGGTGCCCTCGATGGAAATCCATGGGCGTGGCGCAGTGAGTGCGACGTACCAGTATGCATCGAATGGCAGCTTGTACATCTGGCCAGTAAATTCCTTCAGGCGCGGCACGAAGTAGTACGGAAATTTCCTTGTCATGTCCTCGATGCCTTCCTTGCCGCCGCGGCCCGGGCCACAAAAGCGATACGCGCCCGTGCCCGCGCCGCTCGAACCAGCAGGCGCACCCAGGGAAATCCGGTCATCAAACGCGGTGGCCACCATAGTGAGCTTGCCCAGGCGCGAATGGCCCAGCGCGATGATTTTGGTTTTGTCCGCGAACTTCTGC
>JASHZU010000422.1 GCA_030042375.1 Verrucomicrobiia bacterium | reverse complement strand
TGGAGGCGGGCAAGACGGCGACAAACATTTTTGGCGAGCGGCCAAGCGCCTGATGGCGGCGGCGTGCCTTGACGCCGCTCAATTCAATTCAACGGTCAAGGACTCCCACGATATAGACTTTAGCGGTTTTCTTAACAATTTAATAATTAGTTTGGCTGATTTTTGGCAGCATTTATGCTTCAGCCTTTCCTGCCGTGGAAGTTGATAAAGTTTGAAAACCAATGAATCCGGACAGTCTTAACCTGGTGTTTCCGCGGGCATATGTGCCCGCGGCGATGCTGGTTTCATTGTTAAGCGTGTGGATGCTGGTCGGCCTGTTCTTCTATTTGAACCGCTATACCAAGCGCGAATATTTCACCATTTGGACGGCGGCCTGGCTTTTTTATGCCTTGTGGCTGACGCTAAACCTTGAAATGCCGGAAACCCCGGCGATGAGCGGCGGAGGCAACCCGTTGATACTCAATCTTAAAGCCTCCGGGTCTGAATTCGCAGGCACCATTTTTATTTTCAAACAATGGTGCGTGGCGATTTCGGCGGTGTTTCTTTTATGGGGCAGCCTCCGCTTTTTGGGCATCACGGTCCGGCATATGTTGTTCGGGCTGTTCATGGCCTTCTTAATCGTCTGGACATTTGTCAGCCCGGAAACCCTGTCCAACAACAAATTGGCCATGGAATTGCCGGTGTTCATTTTGATCGGATTAAGCAGCGTGTTCGGGAGCGCCTGCTTTTACCGATTGCGGAAGAAAATGCCATTTGTCGGCGCGGGGATGTTGTCCCTGGGATTTATGTTATGGGGAGTCTACCTTTGCAGCTATCCGTTTGCGGAAACTTATGCTGACCTGACCGGCGCGTCATTTTTTATCGCCGCAGTGCTGCAACTGTTTATTGCCGTGAGCATGATTGTGCTCGTTCTGGAAGAAGTGCGTTACAACGCGGAAAAAGTCCTCGCCGACATCGCCGCCGTCCGTTCCGAGAAAGAAGCGCTGCAGGTCAAAGTCCTCTCCACTGAGGAACAATGCCGGAACCTTTTCGACCAGGTACGCCTGGCCGGCGGGTTGCAGCAGGCCTACGACGAACTGCGCCGCACGCAGCAGGTAGTCGTGCAGCAGGAGCGCCTCCGCGCGCTGGGGCAAATGGCCAGCGGCATTGCCCACGACATCAACAATGCCCTTTCGCCCATTACCGCCTACTCGGAATTGCTGCTAGGCAAGCGGGCGATTCCGCCGGAGACTGCGAAGGATTATCTCAAAGCGATCCATGGCGCGGGTGTGGACATCGCCCGCATCGTCGCCCGCATGCGGGATTTTTACCGCCGGCGCGAAGGCTCCGAACCCTTGTCGAAAATGAGCGCCAACCTCATTATCGAAGAAGTAATTGGCCTGACGCGTCCGCGCTGGCGGGATGTTTGCCAGCGCGAGGGTGTTTCCATCCAGATAAAAAAGGAATTGGAAGCGGACCTGCCGATTTTGCTGGGTGATCCCACCGAACTGCGCGAAGCGCTCATTAATTTAATCTTCAATTCCCTCGACGCCATGCCTTACGGCGGGACGATCCAATTGATTACCCGCTCGGTGAACCGGCCTGCGTCGGAAGCCGGCGTTTCCGGCGAGCGGGCGTTGCAGATTGAGGTGCGCGATGATGGCCTGGGGATGGATGAGAAGACACGGCGGCGCTGTTTGGAGCCTTTTTACTCCACAAAAATCCAGCGTGGCGGCAGCGGCCTGGGCCTGGCCATGGTCTATGGCATGATGCAACGGCATGAAGGAACGATTGATATTGAAAGCGCCTCGGGCAAAGGCACCAGCGTGCGCCTGACGTTTCCTTTCCGGAAGGTGGTCGCAACGGAGAACGTTGCCAGCACGCCGCAAAAAAGTTCCAGTCGCGCCCTTAGCGTTCTGTGCATCGATGACGAACCCAGTGTGCTGCAACTTTTGACCGATTGCCTCTCGCCTTTCGGCCACCAGGTGACCGTGGCCGCGACGGGGCAGCGCGGGCTGGAATTATTTCACACCGCCAAATCAAAAAATCATCCGTACGAAGTCGTTATCACCGACCTTGGCATGCCCGGCCTGGACGGGCGGCAGGTGGCCAAAGCCATCAAGGCCGAATCGTCCCGCACGCCGGTGATTATGCTGACGGGCTGGGGCGCGGCGATGAGGCAGGACAATGCCAAGGCCGCCGAGGTGGACGTGCTGATTGAGAAACCGCCCAATATCCAGCAGCTTCACGAAACACTTTTGCAAGTGACCGATCCGGCAGCGGACAGTCCCTGAGAGGCCGCGTGCGGCCGGGCATGTTCCCGAAGCAGAAAGGGAATGAGGATGACCGCCAGTGGGAACAACACCCCGAAGGCAAGGCAACACCAGGCGGCTTTGCGCGAGCCGTGTTTCACCGCCATAATGATGCCCAGGATAGTTGTGGTGATAAAAGCCAGTGTCATGACCAGGACAAAATCCCGCAGGATGGAATTGCTCAAGGTTCCGATTTTCATGGCGCCGCTGGTGTGAATCGTGGATAACATCCCCAGGATTTGCGAGTGATAGGCATAATTGCGATCATACGTTTGCCAAAAGCCGGACACGGCAAAGAACAAAAGCATCGGCGCAAAAAAACAGCCCAGATACAAATGAAGCGAACGGAGTTGTTTCATTATTTCGGCCTTTCTTTAATTCGCATCGATAAATCCGATGGGGTGGTCCATGTCGGCAAACTGCGTTATCTTTTGCGATTCCAGGTCCAGGCAAAAAATCTTTTCCCGGGTGAGGTCGGTGAAATAGATTTTTTTTCCGGCGTCGTCAGGGAGAAATCCCGGCGCAAAATTACCTCCCAATGATTCGCGGACTTCTTTTTTTACGTCCAGGTTACAGAGGACGATTTGCGATATGCCATTAGTTCGAATATCTACACCTGCCTCGTTTTCACCCCACATTAAACATGGCTTGCCATCTATTTCGCGGCCAATCCGCGGCTGATATTTGTCCCGGTTCACCTCGGAAAACGGGAACGAGACTGGATTGGTAACGACCGTTGAGAAATCACTTTGTGTCAGGCGCGAGAATGTTCCATCAGAAGAAGAGAACACAATCCCGAACCCGGGGACAAAATAATACGTGCCGGTAGGCCGCAGGTCCGGGCCTATGTTATTAAATCTCAGGACGACCGTTTGGGTGGCGGGATCATAAATCGTGAAAAAAGGGCCCCGCGGAATGGCAATGCCGCTGGGAACAGTATACAAATAATCAATCTCCCAACCCCGCTCGTCCTCAGTAAACGGCACATCCATGCGATGGACGGCCCCGGTCTGCCAATTGATCGCCATAATGTGGAAACCTTGTCTATCAAAGTCCGGAAGATAGACCGTGGATTCCTTCGACCGGACGGCCAGTCCCATTACGTTAGAAGCCGACTTCAGCATGATGGGACTAATGCCTTTGACGATTCTATCGGTGATAACAGCGTTACTCTTTCGGTTCAGGACCAAAAGACGGTTCCCGTCGCCCGGCTTTCCCGGCCATGCGGCGTATTCCAGCATGACGATGGTGTCCTCATCCATCCCCATGTAAACCGGGCCATTGACCTTTGCAATGTCCGTGGCGCCATCCGGAGAAATGCTCGTGATCGTTTGGAAATAATTGGCACGCGTCTGTCCGCCAATCACCAGAATTTGGGGAGGCGATGCTTTCACTGGCGCATCTGGCACAATCGCGGCCATCGGCGGGCTGTTTTTGTGCCAGGTTATCTGGCTCACGATGATTGCGCCTGCCAGCAAAACGCAAGCGCTCGTGATGAGCGTGGTTTTCATCTTGGCCCAGGCCATGACATTCAACGCCCCTTTTACGAGGGCGGCGGTGGAAGCCGAAACAGCAACTCCCTTGGCCAGCGCCAGGGCCGTTGCCGTTTTGGCGAGCGCGGCGGGCGCGGGCTGGATGGTGTTGGCGGAAATGGCCCCGGCAATGGTTTCGGCGGTGGAAGTGACACCGCGTTTGAAAAAATAGTTTCTCAATTTTTCCAGCGCCCGGCCCACGCGCATCCGGGCGGCGTCCTCATTCCCGCCCAGGACCGTTCCGATTTCCCGCAAATTTTTGCCTTCATAATACCGCAACAGGATGGCGCGCCGGTCCTTTTCCTGGAGGGCGGCTACCGCAGCATCCAGCAACGGGGCGATTTTGGGCCACAATTCCGGCTCGGGTTCATTGGAAACGGTCTGCATATGGTAGGCCTCCTGTTCGCGGTGCTGCCGCCGCATCTCGCGACGCAGGACATTATTAGCCGTCAAACGTGTCGTTTGGAACAACCAGCTGGACAGGGCTTTTTCATGGCGCAAGCCAGCCGCCTTTTTGGCAAGAATGATAAAGACGGCCTGGGTGATTTCCTCAGCTAAATCCGCGTTGCCGGTCTGCCGCAGGGCGACGGAATAGACCAGGTTGACGTGCCGTGCCACGAGCCCGGCAAACGCGTCATCCGATTGGGTCCCGGCATACCGGCGCAAAAGCGCGCTGTCATCCATCGGCTGCATTTACCGATAAGTGTGCGCCGACTCGCGAAAGCGAACAATTTATTTACGAAGGATGGACCGGTTGGGAAACTTCCGGTTTACGGCAACTCCGTGGCGCCCATCAGGAAGCGGTCACACTCGCGCGCGGCGCCGCGGCCTTCATTGAACGCCCAAACGACGAGGCTTTGGCCGCGACGGCAATCGCCGCAGGCAAACACTTTGGGATGGTTCGTCGTGTACTTTTCAAATTCAGCTTTGACGTTCGTGCGCGCATCGCGTTCCACGCCGAGCGCGTCGAGCAGCGGCTGTTCCGGCCCGAGGAATCCCATCGCCAGCAACACCAGTTGCGCCGGCAAAACTTTTTCGGAGCCGGGAACATGCTTCGCAATAAACTGGCCCTTGTCGTTGCGCTCCCACTTCACCTGCACGGTGTGGACTGCTTTAACATGGCCATGCTGGTCGGCTTCAAACTTCGTCGCGGTGGCCAGATAAACGCGGGGGTCGGCGCCGAACTTGGCCTCCGCTTCCTCCTGCCCATAATCGAGGCGATAGACTTTCGGCCATTCCGGCCAGGGATTGTCCTTGGCGCGGTCCAGCGGCGGTTTATCCATGATTTCCATCTGCATGAGCGATTTGCAGCCGTGCCGCATGGACGTCGCTACGCAGTCCGTTCCGGTATCGCCGCCGCCGATGACGATGACGTCCTTGCCGGTGGCATCAATGAAATGGCCGTTCTTGTGGCCGTCTAAAATGCTCTTCGTGTTCGCAGTGAGAAATTCCATAGCGAAATGGATGCCCTTAAGCTCGCGGCCGGGGATAGGCAGATCGCGCGGCTTGGTCGCGCCCGTCGCCAGGACAACGGCGTCAAATTCCTTCAACAATTTATCAGCCGGATAATTTCCTCCGACGTTGGTATTGCAAACGAACTGGATGCCTTCCGCTTCCAACTGTTTGATGCGGCGCATCACGACTTCATTTTTGTCCAGCTTGGGATTGGGAATGCCGTACATGAGCAGGCCGCCGGGACGGTCGGCGCGCTCGAAAACGGTGACGAGATGGCCGGCTTTGTTCAATTGCGCGGCGGCGCTCAATCCCGCCGGACCCGAGCCAACGACAGCGACTTTTTTGCCCGTGCGCTTCTTCGGCGGTTCGGGCTTAATCCAGCCGTTTTCCCAGCCGTGGTCAGCGATGGAGCATTCGATGTTTTTGATGGTCACGGGCGGGGCGTTGATACCCAGTACGCACGAGCCTTCGCACGGTGCGGGACAAACGCGTCCGGTAAATTCGGGGAAATTGTTCGTCTTATGCAGGCGGTCGAGCGCCTCGCGCCAGAGGCCGCGGTACACGAGGTCGTTCCACTCGGGAATGAGATTATGAATGGGGCAGCCGGTGGCCAGGCCATTAACAAGCTGGCCGGTGTGGCAGAAAGGAACGCCGCAATCCAT
>JASHZU010000421.1 GCA_030042375.1 Verrucomicrobiia bacterium | reverse complement strand
CCCAGTAAGTGTCGGTCGTTTCCCAGACATTCGTGCAGGGAAGCAGATCCAATTGTGTCGCTCCCAAAAAGTCGGCTTGCAAGGCGGCATTTCCCCAGGCTTCGCCAAATTGAAATCCACCGCCATTAACAGGCAGCGCGAACACATTCATATAGCCTTGCCACGCAAGGTCTGGATTAACAGTGACTTGGACGGTTTGTGAGTTGACTTGGGCGATTGCTCCGAAAAAGGAACAAAACGCCATGAAGTAGACTATCAGTTTATTCGCTGGTTTGGTGATTAGTTTCATATTTTTGAAGGGTTAATCTCAATCACATAGATTCATCTTGCAGGTGAATGTAATACTTTGTACTACGGATTTAATATTGTGTCAATATTTATCTTAACTTTTTTGAAGGGTGGGTTTCGCAGACACAAGATATTATTAATTAGATACTTAGGATTGCTTTTCGCTCCCTGGCACTCAGAGAAACAGTTATGAGGATTTTTTCCTCATAATGTTCGCAAAATCCTGGAATGTCATTGGTCAATCCATCTCGGGAATATTCACATTCCGGGCGGGGATGTTGACGTGCGAAACAAATTTCCCCACGTGAAACAATGGTATAATTGCGAATTCGGCGGCGAAATCCTACGTACTCGTCCAGATTGAAGGTCCTAATCCAGCGCCAGTCCAGTTTCACAGCAACCAATTTTTGATAGAGCAACAGCTGTGTGCTACCCGTGGCGAGCCCCAGGACGGCGTTTGGCTTTTTGTGAATGATTGACGCAAAAAAGCCGCGGCCTTTCTTGCATGCCGGCACTCAACAAAACAATTGGCGATGACGACTTCTTGGGTCTGGGATAAATAATTTTTGACATGACATACTTCGTCGAAGGTGAATTCCCAACAAAAAAGATGGCGTCACCAAGATTCAATGATTTGGACCGTGAGAATCAATTGTTAGTTCACACGAAATTAATCCCGATGAACTGGCTTTGAGCGTAATTGAGCCTGAGCGCTTGGAACAAATGATAGCCAAAGCAAGCCCGTTGAAAGCCGCTCGATCCCGCGACTGAAATGAAGTTAAATCGGTTGGATCACCATTGTCAGTCGCGATGATTTTACCCGGCCCAGAAAGATCAAAATGGATCAAATTTTTCGCCAGCGGCACCAGCAGTCCGTGTTTGTCCTCAACTTGGACGGTGACAAACGACAAATCCTTCCCATCGGCCCGAATCTCATCACGATCGGCCTGCAAGATCAGTTTCGCTGGCAAACCAGTGGTATGAACGACATTCGTTGCCCATTTTTTGCCACTCTTGTATGCAACAACCTTGAGTTCGCCGGGCTCATATCTCACGTTGTCCCAGCGGAGTCGGTATTGGTATTGCTCCTTTTTTCTTATCCCAAGCGACTTGCCGTTGAGGAAGAGTTCGGCCGCGTCGCCAGAGGTATAGACCAAAACCGGTATCGTCTGCCCGATGAGTTCCGGCCAATTCCAACATTGCGGCACGAGATGCGCCATAGGCAGGTCTGGCCGCCAACGAGCCTGATAAAGATAAAAGCGATCTTTTTTAAAACCCGCCAGATCAACGATCCCGAAGTAAGAACTGCGTGACAGATCATTTGTCTTGCCGTAGGGCGTGGGCTCTCCTAAATAATCGAAGCCTGTCCATACGAACTCTCCGGCGACAAATGGACATGTATCTTGCCCCATAAATTCAGAGTCAGGAATGGTTGCCCAAGGCGGCGCGGAAAAATCATAAGAACTTATCTGAAAGTCAGATTCTCCATCGTCTTTGTTGGTGTTGACCGGATAAAAGTATTCGCCGCGCGAACTGATGCACGAAGCCGTCTCGCTACCAATAATCGGCTGGCCAGGGTTTACCGAATGAAAGTGCGCGTATTCGAAAGGTTTATAGTTATAACCAAAGACATCAAGATTTGTCCCAAAACCATTGAAGCCCGATGCAATATGATCGCACGCGGCGATGGTTGGGCGGGTAGGATCTTCCTCGTGCGCAATTTTAGTCAACTCAGCGCCAATCCGGAAGCCTGCAGGCCTTTGTTGATCTGGGACTTCGTTGCCAATGCTCCAAAGGATGATGCTGGGATGATTGCGGTCGCGGCGTAATTCCGCGCGCCAATCTTTTTCATGCCAGTCGTCGAAAAGCAAATGATAATCGTTCGGAGTCTTTCCCTTCTCCCAACAATCAAAGGACTCGTCCATAACCAGCATGCCCAGGCGGTCGCACAAATCCAGCAGCTCAGGCGCAGGAGGGTTGTGGCTGGTGCGAATGGCATTACAACCCATTTCTTTCAGCGTTTGGATTTGTCTTTCCAAGGCTCGAACATTCACTGCCGTGCCTAGAGCTCCCAAATCAGCATGACCGCAAACGCCATTAATCCGGACGTGTTCGCCATTTAAAAAAAATCCGTTGTTGGCATCAAATTTGATTGTGCGGATGCCGAATGGAGTTTCGTAACTGTCCAAAATCTTGCCGTTTTGTTCAATCGAAGTGATGACGACATAGCGCTGCGGTTTTTTTAGATCCCAGAGCTTCGGATTCTTGACACTTGTCTGGAAACCAGTTGACTCCGTTTTGTGCGCCATAACCTGCAAGCCGTCGGCTCCAATCTCTGCTACAAATCGCCCTTTCTCGTTGTCCGCATTCAATTCATAGATTTTATTTTTAATTGAAACGACAGAGTTCGAATCAGAGTCATTGGCGAGACTCACCTCGATTTTTACGGTCGCAGTGGTTGAGCTGATCTCAGGAGTCGTTATATAAGTTCCCCATTGGGAGACATGTAACTGCGAAGTTTTCAACATCCAAACATTTCGGTAAATGCCGGCACCAGGATACCAGCGCGACGAATCCGGCGGATTGTCCAAGCGGATAGCGACAATGTTTTCCGCGCCAAATTTGATATAAGGCGTCAGATCAAGCTCCCAGGATGAATATCCATAAGGCCAACCACCGGTGTATTGGCCATTCACCCAGACGTTCGCATAAGACATTGCGCCATCTATGTCAAGGTAAAGGCGCCGGTTCCGGTCTGATGTAGGAATGTAGAAACGTTTACGATACCAGCCCACGCCCCAGAAGGGCAACCTGCCGGTGGATCCGGGATATTCCTGCCTAAAAGGCCCCGCAATTGCCCAGTCGTGCGGTAAATCCAATAGTTGCCAATCATGGTCATCGTACCCCGGCCACGTATAGGCAACATCACCACCAGGGTTGCCTGCTGGCTGCGTCACGGGCTGACCGTCTTTGACAAATTGGTTCCCGGTGGCAAGGCACCACGCTTTAAGATTGGCATAACTGAGTTCATCGCCGATTCCAGACGGGTCGCCTTTAGTGAAATGCCAGTCAGAGTCAAATAACAAACGCTCACGGGTACAATTAGTGTTAGGATCACCAATTGCTGTACCCATCGGAATAATAAAAAAAGCGACTAAACAGCAGCCGACCTTAAACCAATTGGCAATTCGAAAATGGCGATTACTGACGAGAACAATGGATATTCGCATAGCGGTAATTTATTAGGTCCATTTTGAGAAACGAGATTTTTGTCGGTCACGTCTATATCATTGGAGCTCGAGGCGATAGAATGATTGCGGCGAAGATGGGTTAATGGCGTTGGTGAAAATGAAATTGCCGCTGGCATCAAACTGGTTGGTTGCCACGGAGATCCACGGTGCCGCATCAAGATTGGTCGCGGCCAGAATATAGTACGGCCAGTCACTTGCCCCTCCTATTCCACTCATCACAAGGCTCCCGTTGGCGATTTTTACACTGTTTATCGTTGGTGAGGTCAATGCCACGACCGAAAGCGTGCCGGAAACATTCAACAAAGAGGTATTCCATCCCAGGCCAGCCGATAACGGCGGCAAAATGAAATTGGCGAATGCGCCTGAATAGGTTCCAGTGTTGAAGAGCTTGAAACTGTCGCCCGAGGCGAAGACTGTGGCGTTGGAGTTGGTTACATCGAGCGTGCCGCCTTCAGCTAGCGTGCCGGAAACTTTCAGAGCATCATTTGTCAGCGGCGAATGTTGAACCTGCATGAATGTAGTGCTGCCGGTGACAAGAGCGAGGTTGTTGCTGATGGTCAATGTGCCCAATGGATTGCCGGGGGAAAGTACGCCGCCGGAATTGATAGTGACAGGCCCGGAAATGGTGCCAGTGCCACCAAGCGTGCTGCCGGAATTAACGGTGACTGCGCCCGAACCGGTGCCGCTGCCTTTGATACTGTTCACCAATAGGGCTCCGCCATTGATTGCGGTGCCGGCGCTATAGGTATTGGCGCCGGTGAGGATTAAAGTGCCCGAGCCAGTCTTGGTGACAGCAACAGTTCCCACAGTGCCATTAATAATTACGCCGTCGAATTCTGTATTTGCATTGGCGCCACCAATGGTATAGATCATGTTTGCTCCCCCGCTGCTATTATCTCCCTGAAGCTGAGTTTCAGAGCCACCCGTTAGACCGCCCAAAGCGATGGCCGTTGTGATTGTAGCACGGACATTTGCAACGGCTGTACCCGTACCAAGATTGAAAATCGCATTATTATCGCCTCCCGTGCCATTGAAGCGTAGTGTCATGGCCGAACTTCCCAAGACAAGGGTACCCGAGCCGGTCATCGTACCGGTCAAATCGAATACCGCGCTCCCTCCGCTAATAAAGAGCGTTAAAAGACCCACGTCGTCCAATGTGGCGATACCTGTGCCACTATTCCCGTTGCCGGTAATGGAATTTGTACCATTGATAAAAACATTTGGTAATGAATTCGCAGTTACTACCTTGACAGCTCCGGTATTGTTAAGCGTTAACGTTCCGCTGCTTGGTATCGTCGAGGCAACCTGGAAGGTCAGGAGGCCGCCGTTCAATGTTGTGCCGCCAGTATAAGTATTTGCCCCGTTAAAAGTGGTATTGCCGGTCAGATTGATGGTGCCACTACTGATGTTGCCGGACAAGGACAGCGTATTGGCGGTGGTATTGCTCACAAGCAATGTCCCATTCACCGTTATGGGCGCGGAGACAGTGTCCCCCAGGCTGGTTGGCAGTTCGACGAGTGTTGCCGGGGCACCCGAGTTGTCGAACGTAAGCGTTCCGGCGCCGGGGGCGATGGTAAAGATTCCGCCGCCCGAGCCAAGGTTTAAGGAGCCGACGGTAATAGCCTGGTTTAAATCAATGGTTTGATTGGCGGAAATAGACGAGTTGACCACCGCCAGTGCCTGCGCACCATTCGGAAATGCCGAAGCGTTAATCCAGTTGGCATTTACATTCCAGCTTTGTACCGAACCGGTAATGGCGTTGGTCCAGTAAATACCCGATCCGCCAACGACGGACGGTGTTGCGCCGACTTGTGCTGAAAGCGGGCTTTGACCGTTTGGTCCCTGCGAATAAACGACATAGTAATAGGTCATGCCATTGACCAGATTGGTGTTAAGGTAACTGGTATTTGTCGTATCAAGAATGATTGCATAAGGCCCGCCATTGGTCGTGGAACTCTCCAATACATAATTGGTTGCCGCAGGCACACTACTCCAAGTCAATGAGACCTGGGTATTGCCGGGAATCGCGCTAAGTCCCGGAGCCGTTGGCAAACCCAGGACAGTAGTCATAGCATTCGCAGAAACACCGGCGGC
>JASHZU010000420.1 GCA_030042375.1 Verrucomicrobiia bacterium | reverse complement strand
GATGAACGGATCAACATAATCCACCAGTTCTTTGGCAAATGTCACGGCGTCCCATCGGAAAATGAGACTCAAAAAAATAAAGACAAGAATAACTCTTGTGCGGTTCCCGTTAATGTTTCCCATGCGTCATTTCAAAATACTATCAATACCATATCCAACAGACCGCCGTAAAGGGCCAGTCTCGAACTTAACCCTGGCGAAGGCTGTCCATCCTCGTTGTTTTTCGGAATTATTTTGCCGCCTTAATTTCCCGGATGCAATGGTTGTTAGTGTCGGCCACGAAAACATCACCCGCATTGTCCACGGCCACGCTGCCGGGGTTATTGAGTTTGGGGATTTGGTTAGCGGTTGGATTGTCATCGGATGGTTCCAGCAGGGTCGTTACCACGCCCATGGGGGTGATTTTGCGGATGAGGTTATTGTCGGTATCGGCCACATAAATGTTTCCGGCGCTATCGACGGTGAGGCCCTGCGGGTTCCAGAAACGCGCATCGGTGCCGTTGCCGTCAGTATTACCGGCATTCCCGGGCAATCCGGCCAGCGTGGTTACAACGCGGTCCACGGTGATTTTGCGGATGGTGTTGTTGGCGGTGTCAGAAACATACACGTTGCCGGCACTGTCCGTAGCGACGGCGAAGGGATGGTTGAAGCGCGCGCCGTAACCAAAACCATCGGTGTTGCCGGCCTGTCCGGCTTGTCCAGCATAGGTGAAGACCTGGCCGGTGGGATTAATTTTGCGGATGGTATCATTGCTCATGTCCGCGACGAAAACATCACCCGTGTTGTCCACGGCCACGCCCCAGGGATTGCGGAAGCGGGCGGCGGAGCCGATGCCGTCCGAGTCACCGGGCTTACCGGCCACTCCGGCCAGCGTGGTGACGTTGCCATCGGGCGTAATTTTGCGAATGGTGTTGTTGGCGGTATCGGCCACAAAAACATTTCCCGCGGCATCCACAGCGATACCAAACGGCGCCCAAAACTGGGCTTTGGAGCCTTTGCCATTGGCATTGCCACGACCCTTTGGTGAACCGGCCAGTGTGGTGACGTTGCCGTCAGGCGTGATTTTGCGAATGACATCGTTCGCGGTGTCGGCCACATAAATATTTCCAGCGGCATCTATGGCAATGCTGTTAGGCAAACGGAACTGGGCGGTGAGTCCCGGGCCATTGGTGTAGCCTTTCAGGCCGGGGCGGCCAGCGAACGTGATCATTGCGGGAGCGGGCGGGGGAATGGGAGCCACAGGTTGCACCGGCGCGAGAGCCGGGGCAGGGGCGGGTGTTTGAACGACCACCGGCGGATTGGTGGCAGGTTTATTTTGTGCGGGTGCAGCGGGAGCTTGAGGGCTGTGTGCTTTAACCAGCCACAGCAGGAACAGGATGACGGCGATGGCTACGGGCGCACCGACGAAAAACGGCCAAGGAGTGCTGGTTTTAGTTGCCGCGGGCAGTTTGCCATCCTTGATTTGCTGCAAATCTTTCAGGGCGTCGCGCATGTCCGCGTAGCGGTCGCGGAGTTCGCGGGCCATGGCTTTCTCAGCCACGGCGACGAGCCGACGGTCGGCCGCGGGATTGACGCTGAGAATCGGTTTGGGCGGACCGGCGATAATTTGATTAAGAATTTCCTTGGTACTGCGCCCTTTGTAGGGCGGCTGGCCGGTCAACATTTCGTAGAGCAGTGCGCCGAAGGAATAAATATCGCAGCGCGTGTCTTCAGCATCGCCCGCGGCCACGGCCGGCGACATGTAAGGGGCCGTGCCTTCGAGCTGCCGGCCTTCGACGTCCACTATGGTGTCGTTGAACAATGAGCGCGCGAGGCCGAAGTCGGCCAGACAAGCCACGCCGTTGGCGCCGAGCAGGATGTTCGCCGGCTTGAGATCGCGATGAATGATGCCGCTACGATGGGCGAAGCTCAATCCCTCGGCCACTTGGATGGCGATATCGAGGATGGTTTCAGTATCAAGTGGCTGGCCGGGTATGATGCGATTGGCGAGGCTGCCTTTTTCAAAATAAGGCATGGTGAAATAAGGCGAGCCGGGCTTCTCGGAAATTTCATCTACGGGCACGATGTTGGTATGCCGCAGCCGCCGCAAATGCCCGGCTTCTTTGAGGAAGCGATGGACGACTTGCGGATTGGTGACGAGTTCGGACTTGATGAGTTTGACGGCAGCGTCGCGGCCGGTGCGTGAATCATGCGCGAGCAGGACAATGCCCATGCCGCCGCCACCGAGCAGGCGGATGACTTCGTAATGGTCCAGGGTCGCGAGGATGCCGGGCCGCAAGGGCGGCGAGAGCATGCGTTGCGCAATCAATTCGGCCACGGGGCCGGTGAACGCGGAAACGGGCGGCGGAGGAGCGGAGGGATTTTGCGGGTCGCTCATGATTTGGCGCCTCCGGCGGCGGATAATTTTTCAACGGCCCCGGTCAGCAGCGCGCGGGTTTTGTCGTCGAGCCATTTTTGTTCGAGCGTCCAGCGCAGGCCGCGCAGGAGGTCGGGGTTGGGCAATTGCGAAATGCGCGTGTCGAGGCGGAGCAGGGCGGCGGCGATGCTGAGATAATAGACGGCAGTGGCGATTTCGCGCGGCAGACCGCTCTCGGGATGGTCCATATTCGCCTTGGCAAAGTCTTTGACGAGTTGCAACAGCGGCAACGGCGGGCTGGGATGATTGAACAGGTCGGAGAAGCTGGACAACAGCAGGCCCTGCGCGGAGGCGAGGGTTTTTAGCTGGTTCGCCGTGCGCGGGTCAAAACTTCCCAGGTCCATGAGCATGGGTGCGGACATTTGGTGCCGGAACAGCGCAGCCAGTTCATCGGCGCGCCAAAGCGGGCCGCTGTCATCGCTGGTGGACATGAGGGCGGCCAGCTCTTTCGCGCGGCTCCGGGTCAGCGCCGACGAAGAATCGAATTCAGACATAGCTTTCTTGTCTTTATTCGATACGTATTGGCCGCCGGAATCTTGCATGATTTTTGCGATCTTAATTTGCGTGAAAAATCCGGGGGATGAGGTCGCGAGCCTGGATAAGGCATACAACTAAAATGGCCGTGATAATTCCAATAATTATCAGCCAATTTTTAAGATGCGTTTTCTTATCAATTTTCATCGCTTGCAAATTAACGCGCTTATCCACTTTTTGACAATCGTCGCAGGAAATCCTTCAATGCCTGTACTTCCACCGCCGTGGCGGCGTCGCGGCCGGCATAGTCCCGGATGACTTCATCCAAATGCCCCTTAAAAATACGCTTGGCGCTCAAAAGTGTGTTCGAGGCATCCAATGGCGACTTCAATCCAAAGCGCTCAACCAACTGGTCGTACGGCATTTGCGGCGCGTCGTGGAAAAGCGGTTCGAGCAAACGAATGCGAAACATTTCCCAAATCTGGGAGCGGCGCGGCTGGTCTTTGCCGGGTTTTTTGCAGTCGGCCTCCATCCGGTGCAATGTCTCCGCCAGCACGGCGCGCGTCCAGGCCAAATCAAATTCCTCGGCGGAAGTGTGGGATTCGGGGATTTCCTGCTCCAGTTCTTCGAGGGAAACGGGCGGGTTTTTGACATCGGCTTTGTTCAGCCGGTCGAGGACGAAATTGCGTAGGCTAGTTTTGAGAAAATCGCGGAAGCGCCCGCGCGATTGGTCAGCTTTTTTGAGCCAGCCATCACGGAGGAATTTATCCCCGGCAAAATCCTGGAGCAATTCATCGGCCTGGCTGGACAGCCCGGGAAAGGTGGCGACGAGGAAGATTTTGAGCGGCTGCCAATAAAGGCGGATGAGCCGGTCGAGCGGGGCAGATTGAGCGTCCGCCGCCCGGCCAAGCTCGGTCCAGTCTGTTCGAGGAAAAATCGAACCTTCTGACGATCCAGCGTCCATTTGGCCGCCAATGTGGAAAAGCGATGTCCGCGCAACAAGCTAATTCTCCTGCCAGACGTTACACCGCGAAAGAGGCATTTCTTATCGCTCGCCGAAAGCATTGCGCTAGGTTATTAGGGGAACAATGAAAGCGCGTG
>JASHZU010000055.1 GCA_030042375.1 Verrucomicrobiia bacterium | reverse complement strand
GTGCAAATTGTGCTGTTGGATGAAATCGATGGCCGCAACGGGATATTGCGCGCGGGGAACTTCCATCGTCCAAAAATGTTTTTTATGGAGCGTGAACGTGGCCGCAATAATGCCTGCGGAAACGAGAGCCAGCAAAACGGTTAAAAACTTTTGCCCGGCCGGCGAGCTGAGAGATTCTTCCAGACGCTGGAAATGATGACGAAAACGTTGGAGAACATCGGCCAGGTGCGGCGGCACGAGCGCAAGCGCGGCGACGCAAAATAGCGGCGTGTTCCGAACAGCGCGGAAGGCAACGGCGAAGAGCAGTGCCAGCACCGCCATTTCCCAGAGCTGCCGCGGCCGCCGCGACAGCAAAAATGACACAGCGGCAAAGGCGGCGCAGATAAAAAACATGGCATGTTCGCCGTTTAATTGGGCCGGGTTCCATTCCTGGATTTGTGGCCGCAGCCAAAGGACGCTGCCGATAAGCCAGCGGGCAAGTTCCAAACCGTGGGGATTGAGCACGACGGTCGCGGCGGAAGCGAACGTGGAAAGCCAAAGGGCCGGCACGGCTGAGAACGGAACCAGACCGAGCCATGAAGTTAATTTAGGCGGGAAAAATTTTGGCAGAAGAAATTGGGCTGACGTCGCGCCTGCCGTAAGAAAAAGGAGCACCACACCAACCAGTGCGCCGCCGTGCAGGTTAAACCACAGCGCGAACAGCGGCGGCAGGGCAAACGCCCATCGCCATTTGCCGGAATGGATGCGATTCAGAAGCCAGAGTTCTATCGCGAGCGAAAGCGCGGTAAAAACCTGCGGCCGCGCGGCAAAGCCAAAGGAAATTTCCACGACAGCCAGTGCACCAAAAGCCCACGCAATGAGTTTGGTTGAAGGATCCAAGTTTTTGGAAGCGATGGAAAGAGCGATGCCAAAGGTAAACAGGCCCACAATGATTTTCAGGAGCAACAATCCCGGTCCGCCGAGAGCCAGATACGCAAGACCAAACACGGCTTCGCCAAGATATTCGTGGTCGAAAGAGGGCTGACGGTAAGCTGTCCAGGAATAATAATCAACCGTGGTGGGTTTGCCGGTTTGGATAAATTGCGTGCCAAAGAAGACGTGACTCCAGAGATCAGGGTCGGCCGTATTCTCGGAGAATTGAAAGACGGCGAGGCAAAGAACGGCAATGACAAAAGCGCAAGCCAGAGGAGAGCGATTTTTTGTCACGGTGAAGCCGTCAATTCAAGGGCACGCCGCGGCGGATGTAAGTGGGGATGTCCAGGTCCTCGCCTTTGTGAATGGTGGGCTCGCTTTTATCGAAGCGGCCTTTGGACACGATGGCGAGGGGCAATTGCGTTTGAAACATTGCAGCCTTATCGCGCCGGATGCGACCAGTGCGGGGAGCAGCCGATTCGCGCTGAGGCAACGGCGGCGAGGACAAAACGCGGCGATCAAACCGGGGATTGACCGGCAAACCGTCCCCTGCTCCTTCGACAGAGCCAACGGAATTGCTTTGTGCCGGAACATTGGCGGCGGCAACGGGCGGTTCAATTTTCTCGGCAGAATTTTTGGCGGCGACGAGGGCGATAGACAATTTATTGGCCATGGCAGCGTCAATAGCCGCGCCCATGATGACCTGCGCCGGCTCGCAATGGCGGCTGATCTTTTCCATGACGCGATTGACTTCGGCCATGGTCAAATCCTTGCCGCCGGTGAGGCTCACCAAAACCGCATTTGCGCCGGCGAGCGCGCGGCCTTCATCCAGCAAAGGATGCGCGAGAAGCTTCTCGACGATTTCGCGCGAACGGGCAGGTCCGGAGGATTCGACAAAAGCAAAAGCGCTTTCGGAATGGCGGTTGCGGATGAGGCCGCACAAATCGTCAAAGTGAATTTGGATAAGGCCGGGGCGGGTGATCAGTTGCCAGATGCCGCGAATGCCCTCGACAAGCAGGCTGCCCGTAATGCGAAAGGTTTCGAGCACGCTGGTGTTTTCGTCAATGAGTTTGAAAGTCTTTTGGTTGGGCAGGCAAATGACGCCATCGGCCACGGGCCGAAGTTGTTCGAGGCCTTGGCTCGCCTGCGACTGGCGCCGGTTGCCCTCACACATAAACGGCAGCGTGACAAAAGCGAGCACAAGAGCGCCGCTTTCCTTGGCCGCGCGCGCCAGCACAGGGCTGACGCCACTGCCCGCGCCGCCGCCCAAACCGGCAACAATGAAAACGACCTCAGCGCCTGCGCAGGCGGCTTTGAGGGTGGAAAATTGTTCCTCAGCGAGTGCACGACCACGCTCGGGATCGCCGCCCGTGCCAAGGCCGCGAAGCAGTTTGGTCTCAAGATGGATTTTGACGGTCGCAGCGCTCGCGGCAAGTGACTGGGCATCAGTATCCACAGCGGCAAAATCCGCGCCGGAAAATTCGCCGTGGTTCAGCGCGTCACCCAAAATGACACCCGTGCCGCCAATACCAAAAATCTTAATCGTGCGGGTGCGCGGTGATTCGAGAGGTGCCTGGGTAATTTCAGTTTTGTTCTTCATAGTGGTGCGCGTTAAATCATTTTTGCAAAAGGCGGCCGAAAATATTTTTGATTCCCGTTGTAAAGGATTTGCTTTCGCGTTTGCGGTTTTTGAATGAACCAAATTTGGCGAGGCCAATGGCAGCGACAAATTCGGGCTGGTCCAGCGCGGATTTGAGGCCGCTGATGGATTGGGTCTGGCCGTGGGAAACGGGCATTTGCAAAATGTGCTCGGCGAGCCGGGAGATATGCGGAATGCGCGCGCCGCCGCCGCAGAGGAAAACGCCCGCGCGCAGATAATCAGCCAACCCGGCCTGCTCCATGTCCTGGGCGATGAGCTGAAAAATTTCTTCGAGGCGCAGGGACATGATTTGCCGCAGATGCTCGACGTTGACGACCTTCATCACGAGGCCGAGTTCATTGGTGATAGTGACGGTCTGGCCCTTGCAGTCGTGATCGAGCAACGCCGAGCCGTGTTCCAGTTTTAATTTTTCGGCACGGCTGAGGGGAACTTTGAGGCCAAAGGCGAGGTCATTGGAGACGTGGTCGCCGCCGACGGCAAGCGAGCCGGCGTGTTTCACGACGCCATCCGCATAAACAACAAAATCGGTGGTACCGCCGCCAATATCAATGACCAGCGCACCGAGTTCTTTTTGTTCACCGGTAAGGAGGGCAAGTGAGGAAGCGAGACCGTTGAAGACAATGTCGTCCACTTCGAGCTGCAGGCCTTTGACGAGGCGAATGGAATTTTGCAGGCGGTTGGTAATGCCATGGACAACGTGGACATCCACCTCCAAGCGCGAGCCGAGCATGCCGACAGGATTGGTAACACCATCCTGGCCATCCACAAAAAAGTGCTGGCGAATAGCGTGAATGACGCTGTTCTCATTCGGCAAATTGATAGCTTTGGCGTTTTTGATGACGTCCTGGACGTCTTCACTGGAAATCTCGCGGTCAGCACTGACGACCGGATGGACACCACGATTGTTGAAGCCGCGAATATGGCCGCCGGTAACACCGAGAAAAACACTGCGGATTTCGACATCGGCCATTTGCTCGGCCTCGACGATGGCGTTACGCACATCCTCCTCGGCCTGGGCGGTATCGGCAATCTCGCCTTTGCGCACGCCGCGCGAGCGCGATTGGCCGAGGCCGATGATGTTCAGCGCGCCGTCGGCGCTGACTTCGCCGACCACGGCGCAGACTTTTGACGTGCCAATTTCCAAACCGACGACGATGCTCGAATCATCAAACATTTTTCCTCCGAGTATTTTGTGTGTTTAAGCTTGCCGGCGCGGCGTCCGGCGCGGAAACCATTTCCGTCCAGTGAACCGGGACATTGTTCGCGACGGCCAGGTCCGCCGAGGCAATGTTCTTATTCATGCGCCGTCCCAAATCGTAAATCTCGCGCCAGCGCGCCAATTGTTGCGGCAAGTTATCCAGGCCGAAAGTGATTTCGCTACCCTGCGAGGTGGTAACGGTGAGGACGCGAGGCGAGGAAACGTCAATGCGCTGGAGCACGGCATAGCCGGCCATGGGCGAATGGCTGAAGTCGTTGACCAACTGGAGCGCGGCCTGGGCTTGCGGCAAATCGAGACGATGTCCCGGCTGCAATTGAAAGATGTTCAGGCCGATGAGCGCGGGCAGAGGTGCGATCGTTTGGCCAAGCGGAACAGTACTTTGACGCGGGTCAAGCGGTTGCATGACGAAACCGTTTACGTCCAATTGAAAAACGGAAATAGCGATGCCGTTCCGGGAATCGGCACGGGGAACATTGACTTCGGCGATGGGTTCGCGTTCGGTAACGCGGATTTTTAAGGTGTTAGGCAGGACGCGTTCGACAGAGACAGAATCAATCGCGGAGACCAGTTCGAGGTTCCGTTTCACGGCGGCGAGGTCAAGGGCGATAAGGTTTTGGCCGGATTTAACGCCGGCCCAGCGGCGCAATTGTTCCTCCGAAATCTTGCCAGTAGTTTGGACATCCACATGCTGGATGGCAAAATCGGTGTTTTCATAAACGAATTTATCGAGCGCCCATTCGCCGGCGCGCCAGAAAAGATAGAGGCCAAAGAGAGTACCGAAGACGAGAGCGAAGGCGGCAGTGGCGAGCCGCATGCGCGTGCCGCGCACCTGGTCGGAACGCAGTTTGACATCGAGCACGTGCCGTCGGCTCAGTCTTCGGTTCTTTTGTTCGCGCTTAAACCACATGTCAGGCAATAGCGGCAATTATGGCCGCCACGGCTCCAGCCGCAGCTTCATCGGACGCTTTTTTTCTTTTTAACGCCAAGTCAATCATTCGCTGGCAAAGTTGTTCGTAATTCAAACCGGCAGCCGCAGCAGCTTTGGGCATCAGGCTGGTTTCGGTCATCCCGGGCAGCGTGTTGACTTCGAGTACAATGGGGTCGCCGTTGGAGCGGACCATGACGTCCACGCGGGCATAGTCGCGTCCGCCAATGGCGCGAAAAGCGCCGAGGGCGGCATTCTGGATTTTTTTCGTAGTGGCCGGATCAAAATCCGCCGGGCAAAAATATTCGGTCGCGCCAACAGTATATTTATTTTTGTAATCGTAACTGCCGGCTTTGGGCCGGACTTCAACGATCGGCAGTGCCTTGCCGTCTAAAATGCCCACAGTGGTTTCGCGACCGATAATTTTTTCTTCGACTAAAACTTCGGAATCGAATTTGAAGGCGGCAGCAAGGGCGTTCTGCCACTGTTCGGCGCGCTCGACAAATTGCAGTCCAACGCTGGAACCCTGGCGGATGGGCTTGACGACCAGTGGCAGCGCAAGAGACTGCGGAAAAGGAGCTTGCGGCGAGCTAACGACGATGAATTTTGACGTCGGGATGCCGGCTTTGAGGCACCTTTGCTTGGTTAAAACTTTGTCGAAGGCGATGCGGCTGGCTTCGGCGTCGCAGCCGGTATAAAGCACGCCGAGTTTTTCGAGCTGGCACTGGACCTGGCCGTCTTCGCCATAGGTGCCGTGCAGCGGCGCAAGGCAAACGACATCGGTTTTGGGTGGCAAAATCCAATCAGGCGTTTTCGGATCAATTTCAAAAGCTGTGTGACCGAGCGAGTGCAAAGCTTTGACGACGCCTGCGCCGGAGCGCAGGGAAATTTCGCGCTCGGCGCTGGGACCGCCTAACATCACGACTATGTTCAGTTTTTTCAAAATCAGTTCTCGCCGATGATTTCGACTTCAGTTTGCAATTCGATGCTACGTTCGGCTTTGGCTTTGGCCTTCAAAATTTCAATGAGTTCCAGGACGTCACGGGCCGTGGCCTTGCCGTCGTTGATAATAAAGTTGCCGTGCTCGGTGGAAACGACCGCACCGCCCACGCGTGTGCCTTTCAAGCCGAGTTCATCCATGAGCTTCCCGGCAGGAATGGCCGCCGGATTTTTAAAAATGCAGCCTGCGCTCGGCGCGGCGGGCTGGGACTCCCAGCGCTTCTCACTATAGGCTTTCATGCGCTGCTCAATTTCCTCGCGCGGCAGAGGCTTGCATTTAAAAACGGCGGCGAGAGCAACATGATCTTTCAACGTCGCGCAACTGCGATAGCTCACCGTCATTTCCTGCGGAGGCAATTGGCGAATGTTGCCCGCGAAATCCATAAGGCGGACGGACTCGATGGCATCGAAAGTTTGGCCGCCCATGGCACCGGCGTTCATACGAAGCGCTCCGCCGACACTGCCGGGAATGCCTTCAAGAAATTCGACACCGCTGAGACCATTACGCCGGGCTTCGACCGCGACGGCTTTTAGTTTAGCGCCTGCACCGCAATGTAATTTTTCGCCATAAATTTCAACATTGCTGAAAAACGGCTGAGACAAACCAATCGCAACGCCACGAAAACCGCCGTCGCGAATGAGAAGATTCGAGCCTCGGCCGAGAATGAAGAACGGCAACTCGCCTTCGCGGCAGGTTTTCAGGATGGCGGCCAAATCGGTTTCATCGGCAGGTTCAATATAAAAATCCACCGGTCCCCCGACACGCAATGTGGTGCGTTTGGCCAGAGGCTCGTCGCGGCGAACAATCGTGGCCCGCGAAACGCGGGCCGCGAGTTCGTTCGCAAAATCAAATTTGCTCTGTAATGGCATTTCCAGGATGGCTTCGATTGCGGTCATGCAGCGGAAACATACTGTTGCGCCGGGGCGCCGGGGCGTGATTGCCCCACTTTAACCTTCGGATTATCCGCAGGCGCACTAAAGCTCGAACTCCATGAAACACGCAGAATATTTTCGGCAATTTGCTCCGCGGCATGCGGCGCGTGCCATTGGCCAAGGGCGGTCTGCATTTGAGAGCGCGTGAGTTCGCCGCCAACCAGTTCACCCAGGATGCTTGCAACTTTATCCGGCGTGGAGTTCTTTTGCTCCAATAACCGGGCTGCGCCGGTTTTTTCGAAGGCGAGCGCGTTGAAATATTGGTGATTGTCCGCTGCAGCGGGAAACGGGACGAGCAACGAGGGCACGCGCACAGCGGCGAGTTCGGCAAGCGACGAGGCGCCCGCGCGGCTGACAGCAACCGTGGCGGCACCAAGCGCCAAATCCATTTCAGCCAGGAAAGGTTTGACGACCGCTTTTAATTTTTGAGCAGCGTAGGCGGCTTGGACTTTTTCAAAATCATTCGTGCCGGCGAGGTGCAGCCATTGCCAGTTTTTTGAGGCGAGCAACGGCAGTGCGGAGAGAATCATCTCGTTAAGGCCGCTGGCGCCCTGGCTGCCACCAACGACCAGGATAGTTGGAAGGTTCGGCTCAAGGCCAAGAGCCGTACGACAGGCAGAGACATCTGATGGCTCAGAAAATTTCGGACGGACCGGTGTACCCGTCACCGAAGTTTTGCGCGCCTTTAATCGCTCCGCCGTTTCAGGAAAGCCAACAAAGGCTTCGTCCACAAATCGGTCGAGGAAACGGTTGGCGCGGCCGGGAATGGTATTGGACTCGTGCAGAAACGTTTTGGCGCCGAATTTTTTAGCGGCCAAAATGGGCGGGGCGCTGGTGAATCCACCCATGGCCAAGACGGCCTGCGGCGGATGGTTTCTAAAAATGGCACGCGCGGCGCGATATGACTTCCAAAAGCTGAGGCCGAAGGAAAGGTAATTCCGATTTTGCAGGCCGACGGCAGGGAGCGTGAAAATCTCCACATCGCGTGTGGTTTTGACGGACTGCTGGTCAATTTCCTTGGGCGAGATAAGCAGGGCAATACTGCACCCGCGTTTTTTTAATTCTCCGGCCACGGCGATTCCCGGAAAGAGATGCCCGCCCGTTCCGCCGCAGGCGATGGCGACGAAGGGCGTTTTGGTTTCAGAGAGATTCATGTGGGGCGGGCGGCGAAGGGATTGTCACCTACTTTACGAGTGGGCGATTTGGAAGTTTTTTCGGGGCTCTTTTCGCGCACAGGCGCGTGGCGCGCAACGCTGAATAACAGGCCGACGCATGCAAGCATCGTTAAAAGATTCGAGCCACCGTAACTGATGAACGGCAGGGGCAGACCTTTATTGGGCAGCGCGCTGGTAACAACGCCAATATTAATAGCAGCCTGCAAGGAGATGAGGAGCGTAACGCCGGAAGCGAGCAGGAAGCCAAAGGTTTCGCGGGCATTCACGGCGATGCAAAAGCCGCAAATCGCGATGACAACGAAGCCAATAACGATAAGCAGCGTGGCGACAAGACCGAGTTCTTCGCCGATGATAGCAAAGATGAAATCGGTTTGGTGTTCAGGAACGAAGCCGAGTTTTTGGAGACTGTTGCCCAGGCCAAGGCCCGTCCAGCCGCCGGAGCCGAGGGCGATCATTGCCTGATAAGCTTGATAGCCGACACCGTCCTTGTGCTGCTCCAAATCCCACCAACTAAAAATACGCCGCATGCGCATTGGATCGTGCAAAATGGAAAGCGCCAGGCCGGCAATACCGACCAACGCGGGCATGAAAATGTGCTTCCATTGCGCGCCCGCCATGAGCAACAGCGAGCCGCCGACAGTAGCGAGCAGGATGGTGGTGCCACGGTCAGGTTCGATAAAGACCAGACCCAGCAGAAAACCAATGATGGCGGCGGGCAGCAGGATACCGCG
>JASHZU010000419.1 GCA_030042375.1 Verrucomicrobiia bacterium | reverse complement strand
ATACGGTGGAGCAGGTGGCCTCGCGGCATATCGGCCTGAGCGTTTCGAGCGGGCAGATGCGTTACGCGCTCAACCGTTTGTGGAACCCGCGCACAGAAAAAGGATTGCTGGCGACGTTGCGCAAAGGCAACGCCGTGAGATTGGCCGCGGATATTTTGGCGGAAGCGGACAAGTTTTTTGAGAACGTGGAAACGGCGTGCGAAGAAATCCAGCAGCACGTGAAGAAAAATAGCTTCGGCGGCGCGGAGGCGCGCACGGCCCGGAACTGGACGGAATTGCGCATCCGGCGCGCGGAACTGGTGCAGGATAACGTGACGCTGCCCATCCAGCGCCTGCGCGAGGCGGTGAGCGAGTTGATCAAGACGAGCGATGATAAAGACATCGGCCAGGAATTGATTGAGAGCAATCGCAAGCTGGCGGAGCTGCGCGATGAGGTGAAATTATTTTTGGAGCAAAGCGCGGACGGGCATGTTTATTGGGTGGAGCGCAGCGGCAAAGCGCACAAGAACCTTTCACTGAACGCCGCGCCGGTGGACGTGGCGGATTTCCTGCGGCGCAGGCTTTTCGAGAGCGAGACGAGCGTGATTATGACGAGCGCAACGCTGGCGACCAATTCGAAATCGCAAAATGGGTTAAGCTATTTTGCGCGGCGGGTGGGCGGTGAGTCCGCCACGCAATTGCAGGTCGGCACGCCATTTGATTACGAGCGGCAGATGAAACTGTTCGTGGCGAAGAAAATGCCCGACCCGCGCGAAGCTGGTTATCGCGACGCGTTGATTCATTGGATTGAGCATTTCGTGACGATGACGCACGGCAAGGCATTTGTGCTGTTCACGAATTTCAAGCTGATGCAGGAGATTGGCGAGGCGATGCAGCCGTTTTTCGACAAACTGGGCGTGGCCTGTTTTATCCAGGGCACCGGCACGCCGCGCTCGACCATGCTGGAGAAATTCAAGGATGATGTGGACTCGGTGCTCTTCGGCACGGACAGTTTTTGGCAGGGGGTGGACGTGCCCGGTGAGGCGCTCTCAAATGTCATCATCACGCGGCTGCCGTTTGCCGTGCCGGACCACCCGTTGATTGAGGCGCGCATTGAGGCCATTGAAGCGCGCGGCGGGAATTCCTTTGGCGAATTTTCGCTGCCGGAGGCGATTTTAAAATTCCGGCAGGGGGTTGGGCGGTTAATCCGGACGAAGACGGACACGGGCATTATTGTGGTTTTGGACAACCGTATTTTGGCCAAACAATACGGCCAGGCTTTTTTGGATGCGTTGCCGAAATGCCCAGTGGAGGTGATTTAAAGGGTTAAACGGCTGGTATGGCCTTCCTCCCGCCGGCCCTGCCAGCAACCTATTTTAGCCATTTCCTTCAAATTCCGTTGCACGATGCATTGACATTTGGGCCGTTCAATGGAAAAATTTCCAACGCGCTACAATCTCAGAAAGACTTTGCGGCGCTGAATCCTTGTGGCAGAGAAAGACGATTATCTGGCAGATATCCTGGTTGACCTGGGTTTCCTGACGGCTGACCAATTAGCCAAAGCACGCGAAGAGGCTGGTGCTTCAAACGTGGGAGTGGTGGACCTTTTGCTGGCCACCAAGGTGATTAAACCCGCGGACGTGGTTCAAGCCAAGGCCGCCCAGTTCGGCGCGGAAGTCATCCACCTGGCCGGAATGAAGATTCCGGATGAAGTCATTTCCATCATCCCGCGCCACCTGGCGAAAAAATACCGCGTGGTGCCCGTGTTCAAGGACGAAGGCAAAATTGCCGTGGCCACGTCCGATCCCTCGGACCTGAACACGATCGATACGCTCACGCATTTGCTCCACGCGGAAATCGAATTGCGCGTCGCTTCGGAAGCGGACATCGAGGGGGCGTTGAATAAATATTACGGCGGCGGCACCACGGCGACCGCTGGCAAAAGCAATGCGGAGCTGGACGCAGCGATCCTGGAAGCGACGGAAAGTGAAGTCGCGTTGCCCACGGCGGAAGATAACGCGGATGCGGTGGACGCGGACGCGCCGCTCATCAAGCTGGTCAACCAGATTATCATTGACGCCTTTAAGATGCGCGCTTCGGACATCCACCTGGAGCCGCTCAGCAAGCGTTTCCGCCTGCGCTACCGCATTGACGGTGTGATGCAGGAAATGAAGAGCCCGCCCAAGCGACTGCAGCCTTCGATTATCGCGCGCCTGAAGCTGCAGTCCAACATGTCGATTTCCGAGCATCGCATCCCGCAGGACGGACGCATCCAGTCCAAAGTGGGGAATAAGATCATTGACCTGCGTGTTTCATGCCTGCCGACCAGCCACGGCGAAAGCATCGTCATGCGTATTTTGGACAAGGAAGGCCTGCGGCTGGGCCTGCCGGAATTGGGCTTTTTTACCGACGACCAGCAGAAGTTTGAGCGCATGATTGCCCTGCCGGACGGTATTTTGCTGGTGACCGGCCCCACCGGTTCGGGCAAAACGACCACGCTTTACTCCTGTCTACACTTTATCAACCGTCCCGATCGAAAAATCATTACCGTAGAGGACCCGGTGGAATATATCCTGGCCGGCATTAACCAGGTGCAGGTCAGCGAAACGATAGGCCTGACGTTTGCCGGCGCACTGCGCTCCATCCTGCGCCAGGCGCCGAACGTAGTGATGATTGGTGAAATTCGCGACGTGGAAACCGCCACGATTGCGATTAATGCATCGCTCACCGGCCATTTGGTCTTTTCGACGCTCCACACGAACGATGCGCCCAGCGCCGTCACCCGCCTGGTGGACATCGGGGTTAAGCCCTTCCTGGTGGCTTCGTCCACGCGCTGTCTCATGGCCCAACGACTGGTCCGCAAGATTTGCAAAAAATGCGGGCAACCTTTCATGCCGCCGGAAAATGAGTTGCATGCGCTTAACATTACGCCCGACGCAGTAAAGACTGCCACGATGATGAAAGGAAAGGGTTGCACCGATTGCTCCGGCACCGGCTGCCGCGGGCGCATGGGCATTTTTGAAATCTTTATCATTGATGATGAAGCGCGGAAATTGATTTACGATCAGGCGCCTTCCTCGGTTTTACGCTCACGGGCCAGGGAAATGGGCATGAGAACCCTCCGCGAAGACGGTATTCGCAAGGTTCTGGCGGGCATTACCACTGCGGAAGAAGTCATTCGCGCCACCGTGGGCGACGAAGCATAAGAGAGAAACCCTGTCGAAATGATAGATTTTTAAGTTATGGCCTACGCAATGTCAGACTTGCTGCAATTGACCGTCTCCGAAGGCGCGTCCGATTTACATATCCGCGTCAATACGCCGCCGGTCATCCGTGTGCACGGTATTCTGCACCGCGTGGAAGGCCCGTCGCTCAGGCCGGAAGACACCGAAGAGCTGATGCGCAGCATCACTTCGGAAGAACACATTCAAAGCACCCGCGAACGCGGTGGCGCAGACTTCGGGTTCGCCTTTGGCGACGCTGCCCGTTTCCGTGTGAGCGTATTCAAGGAAAAAGGAAATTTCGCGCTCGTGCTGCGGCAAATCCCGAGCAAATTGCTTACGATGGAGCAAATCGGCATCCCGCCCAGCGTCAAAGAATTGCTCTACAAACCCCGCGGCCTGGTGCTGGTGACCGGTCCCACCGGGTCAGGCAAGACGACCACGCTGGCCTCCATGCTCAACATCATCAATGAAGAGCGCGACGAGGCGCACATTATTACCATCGAGGACCCCATCGAATATTATCATAAGCATAAAAAGGCCCTCGTGACCCAGCGCGAAATTGGTGTGGATGTCCCGAATTTCGCCGAAGGTTTGCGCCGCGCGTTGCGGCAGGACCCGGACATCATTCTGGTCGGTGAAATGCGCGACCTGGAAACGATTGAAGCGGCCATCACCGCTGCCGAGACGGGCCACTTGGTTTTCGGCACACTTCACACCACCGGCGCGGCCAAAACCATTGACCGTATCACGAACGCCTTTCCTACCAACCAGCAGGAAATGGTGCGCATCCAGCTTTCCACCGTCATGCAGGCGGTCATTTCCCAATTGCTGATTCCGCGCGTGGACAAACCGGGCCGCGTGGCCGTATTTGAAATCATGATCAATACGCCGTCCATCGCCGCGCTGATTCGCGATAACAAGACGTTCCGTATCCAGTCGGACATCCAGACCGGCGCGAAGTGGGGCATGGTGACGCTTGACTCGTTTTTAGTTGATAAGTATCAGCAGGGGATGATTTCACGCGAAGAAGTCATCACCAAAGCCCAGGACGCGACGACCATCCAGGCCAAATTGCAGGAACTGGAACTGGCCGCGGCCGTCGCGCAGGGCGGAAAGAAAGGAAAATAGTTCTCCATGGCCGAAGATATTTCAGATCCATTGCTATCACTCGTCAAGGAAAACGGGCTGGTGGACGACCTGCAATACGAAGAAGTGGTCGCGGAATTTAAGCGTGGCGGCACGCCCGTTATCCAGCTCCTGCAGGACTTCGGGATCATGAACCTGGACGATATTTTACAGGTGATGGCCAATCATCTGGGCGCGAATGTGGTTTCCATCCGCGACCGCGAATTTTCCCCCGATTTGCTTAAGACGATTCCCGCCAATGTCGCCCGCATGTACCAATGCATTCCTGTGGCGGACAATGGCACGTTGCAGATAGCCATCGCCGATCCGCTGGATCCGGCGCGCGCGGACGAAATTCAATTTGCGGTCAAGCGCGATGTCCAGGTGGTGGTAGCGGATCCGACGGAAATCACCAAAGCCATTGAGCGGCTTTATGGTTCCGACATGGGCGATTTTTCCGAAATCCTGAAAGAACTGGGTTCGGACGAAGAAATTGCGCGGGAAGCCGCTGAAGCGGAGGGCGACGCCCAGGCCGCCCAGGAAGCTGCCAATGCCGCGCCGATTGTCAAATTTGTCAATCTTGTCCTGTTCCAGGCCATCCAGGACCGCGCGAGCGACATCCATTTCGAGCCGTTTGAAACGGAATTTCGCATTCGCTATCGCGTGGACGGCGCGCTGTACGAAATGTCGCCGCCGCCCAAACACTTGGCGCTGCCGGTGATTTCCCGTATCAAGGTCATGTCCGGCTTGAACATTTCCGAGCGGCGTTTGCCGCAGGACGGCCGCATCAATTTTTCCGCCGGCGCCAAGCAGATTGACCTGCGTGTTTCCACCCTGCCGACCCAATTCGGCGAATCGGTGGTGCTTCGTATTTTGGACCGTTCGGCAGTGAACCTGGACATCGAGACCCTGGGCTTTCCCAAGTACGTCCACGATTATGTTACTGAGGCGATTAACCGGCCCAACGGTATTTTTATTGTCACGGGGCCGACCGGTTCGGGCAAAACGACCACGCTTTACTCCTGCCTGCGCCGCATCAATGCCATTGATTCCAAACTCCTGACCGCCGAGGACCCGGTCGAATATGAAATTGAGGGCATTATGCAGGTGGCTGTTAGCGAAGCTGCGGGGCTGACGTTTGCCAAGGCGTTGCGCTCGTTTTTGCGCCAGGATCCGGACATCATCATGGTGGGTGAAATTCGCGACCTGGAGACGGCGCAAATCGCCGTGCAGGCGTCCCTGACCGGTCACCTGGTCATGAGCACCCTGCACACCAATGACGCTCCCGGCGCCGTGACCCGTCTCATTGACATGGGTTTGGAGCCGTTTTTGATTTCCTCCAGTTTGACGTCTATCCTGGCCCAACGCCTGGTCCGTACCATTTGCAAAAATTGCCGGACGACGTTTGAACCGACCGAGGAACAATTGGCGATGCTCAATCTTTCCCCCCACGACGTGGGCGACAAAGTTTTCCATTACGGCCGCGGCTGTTCCGTGTGCAATGATACGGGCTACAAGGGCCGAAAAGGCATATTTGAATTGCTGGTCATCAGCGAACCGGTCCGTTCCTTAATTAACGAACGGGCGCCTACGGTGGTGCTGCGGCAAAAAGCGGTGGAATTGGGCATGGTGACCTTGCGCGAAGACGGCTTGCGTGGCATCTTCGAAGGTGATACAACTATCGAAGAAGTCGTAAAATATACGTGATGACGCGTCACGGGACTTGTCTTACGAATAGATAGAGAAAACGCCGGAAAATGAACGATTAAACGAAACCCGGCACGCGGTACGGAAGCCAGCTCCGCCCCCGGCCAGAACCTACATAACGTTATGCCAAAGTATAGTTACGTCGCCCTCGATGCCCGCGGCCAGGAATCCAAAGGGGTCATCGAAGTCGCCAGCCAAAATGAAGCGATTGGCCGCGTCAAAGAAATGGGGTTGTTCCCCACCAAGATTTTCGAAGCGGAAAAGGTCAAGGAAAAGGGTGGTGCGAAAAAGGCCAAAGCGCCCGGCAAAAAAGGCAACAAGAAGGGCGCGATGGACATCCAAATCAAGATTCCTTTCCTCAGTGGCCGCGTAAAACCGAAGGTTTTGATGACCTTCACCCGGCAATTGGCCACGCTGGTGGACGCGGGTTTGCCGCTGTTGCGCGGATTGCGCGTGCTGGAGAAGCAGGAGCGCAACCGGACGCTGAAAGACATCCTGGGCGAACTTTCCCTGGCCATTGAAGGCGGCAGCACATTTTCTGAAGCGCTGGCCCAGCATCCTAAAGTTTTCAACCGCCTCTTCGTCAACATGGTCAAGGCCGGCGAACTGGGCGGCGTGCTGGAAGTAGTTTTGAAACGTCTGGCCGAGTTTTCGGAAAAGGCGCAAAAGATTAAAGGCAAAGTCAAGGCGGCCATGTTTTATCCCTGCGCGGTCATGATTGTGGCCGTGGGCATCCTTACGCTGTTGCTGGTGTTCGTGATTCCCAAATTCAAAGACGTGTTTGCCGGCATGGGTATGACTTTGCCCTGGTTTACCACCTTCGTCATGAATATCAGCGACGCCGTCAAGAACCACATCCTGGAAACCATGGGGATTGTGGCGGTGTGCGTGGTTATCTTTCTCATTATTATCAATAAGACGAAGTTGGGGCGTTTGGTCTGGGACAAGTTCAAACTCAAGGTGCCCGTCCTGGGCCCGGTGGTGACTAAAGTAGCCATTGGCCGTTTCACGCGCACGCTGGGAACGCTCGTCAGCAGCGGCGTGCCCATCTTGCAGGCGTTGACGATTGTGAAGGAAACGTCCGGTAATGTGATTATTGCCAACGCGATTAGCGGCGTCCATGAGAGCGTCAAGGAAGGCGAGACCATTACCGCACCGCTGGAAGGCTCAGGGGTTTTCCCGCCGATGGTGGTCAGCATGGTGGACGTCGGTGAACAGACCGGCGCCCTGCCGGAAATGCTCCTGCGTATCGCCGACAATTACGATGAGGAAGTGGACAACGCCGTTTCCGCCATGACCTCCCTCCTGGAACCGATTATGATTATCTTTTTGGCGGTCATCGTCGGCAGCATCGTCATCGCGATGTTCCTGCCGCTCATTGCCATGATCGGCAACCTGAGCGGTGACAACGGCGGTGGTGGCGGTGGTGGTGGAGACTAAAAACTAGCTCAAATTTCCGTAATAGACGTGCGTGTCGTATTCAAATGCGACATGCCCGTTTTTTTGGTGGGTGTCAAAAAGATTCTTTAGGGCCGTAAGCATTTCGTCGTGTTTCGGTTCGCCCGCTACCGGCGCATACGATGACGACAACAACCTGCCCTTGAGCCCTTCATAATCAAATTGTTGGACGTTATAAAAGCTCTTAAAACGAGGCGGGCTTCGAAAAAAGCCGCGAATTTTTTCAGCATCATCGACATTCCGATGGTTGACCGCCGTATAGTCTTTTCCAAATTGAAGCAGCAATTTTTCATAATCCGCCAGGAAAGTCGTGGCGTCGGTCCGGTCATTCCAAATGATGACGGTCCAGCCGCCGGGTTTGAGGATGCGCAAAAATTCCGCGCGGCAACGCTCCTGATCAAACCAATGAAAAGCCTGGCCGGCGGTCACAAAATGAACGCTTTGCGCGGGGAGCGTGGTGGCTTCGGCGGTGCCGTCGATGCTGGTGAAATTGGGGAAATCCATGCGCTCACCGGCTTCGCGCATTTCCTTATTGGGTTCCACGCCGAAGACGCGGCAGTCAGCTTTTAGAAATAGTTCGGAAAGTTTTCCGGTGCCGGAACCGATGTCTGCAATGATAGAATCCTTCGTCAGGCCGCACTCATCGCGGAGCAAATCAATGATTTGGGCCGGATAACCGGGGCGATAGCGGACGTAGTTATCCACGCGGTTCGAAAACCGTTTGGTGGAGTCGAGTCCTTTTGGCATACCCCATAGAGTGTCTATGGTCTGTGCCAGATCATCCTATTGCTATAGGGAGTATATATTGCAAAGACTTGAAAAACTCCATTGCTCATCCGTTCGACATCCAGTGAAGTATCATCGACGCCGGCTAACCATGAATAATCAACGTCATTTGTCTCAACAAAAATTGCTATTATTCCCAATTTCTGCAGGTCAGGCGGAATGGAGTTGGAATCTAAACCCACGTCAAAATCCGTTGGAGCATACTCGTTAAGATATATTTGTGTCCGCTGTATCCAGGCCTGGATGTCTTTGTCCGTCAAAGAATCCATGCACTTTTTACCGGCAGCCATTTGCTTACTATCATCGTGAGACCAAATTGCCATGTCATATACAAAGCATGAAATGGGGAAAGCAAGGATTACCAAAATAGCCAGCCCACTTGCGATAAGTGCTTTCGTAATTGTTTTCACTTTATGGCTCATTGCCCCAGCTTCTTTGATTTCTCCGTGGCCGCGCGCACGGCATTCATCACGGTGGCGCGCAATTTGCCTTTTTCCAGTTCGTGCAGACCCTCAATGGTCGTGCCGCCGGGGCTGGTCACCTGGTCTTTGAGCGCGCCGGGATGCTGGCCGGTTTGCAAGACCATCTGGGCCGCGCCCAAAACCGTCTGCGCGGCCAGGCGCGTCGCGATGTCGCGCGGCAAACCGGACGCGACCCCGCCATCGCTTAGGGCCTCGATAAATTGATAAACGTAGGCCGGCCCGCTGCCGCTCAGGCCGGTGACGGCGTCGAGCAGGCTTTCTTTGACCTGGAAGGCAGCGCCCACCGCAGACAGAAGCTTTTTTGCCAGTTCGCCATCCTCTGGTGTGGTATTTTTTCCCGTGGCAAAGGCGGACGCGGATTCGCCGATGAGGGCGGGCGTGTTGGGCATGACGCGGATGACACGCGCGCCGGCGGGCAGCGCCGATTCCAACTTTGATATGGTCACACCGGCGGCGATGGAAAGGACCAAATAATTCTTTTTCGATTTGAGCAGGTCATGGATTTCCGCCAATGCTCCGGTGATTTGGTCGGGCTTGGTGGCCAGAATGAGGATGTCGGCAAACTTTGCGGTGTCGGCATTGGAATCCACCGTTTTGGCGCCGGTTTCGCGGGCAAAATGTTCGCGCGCGGCGTCCGAGGGGTCGCTGGCGACGATTTGTTTGGTCGTGGCGAGTTTAGCGCGCACAAAGCCGTTGGCCAGCGCGGTGGCCATTTTACCCGCGCCAATAAAGCCGATTTTCCATGATGTTGCCATGGCCGTTTTGTAGCAGGCGGAGCCCCTTTGCGGAAGTCAAATTGCGCTCAATTCCCGGCTTGAATTAATTTTGCTTTAAATTATTTTGGATGACGCGAGAGGCTATCATGATTTCCAACCGCCGTTCATGGGAAACCTTTGAAGAAATGCGCGCGGCCGCCGAGGAAGGCGACCCGCAGGCGCAGTGTTACCTGGGCGTTTGCTACCAGACGGGGCAGGGCGTGGCGCAGGATTATACCGAGGCGGTCAAATGGTTCCGCCGGGCGGCAGAACAGGGCGATGCCGTGGCCCAATGTTACCTGGGCGTTTGCTTTTTGAATGGCGCGGGAGTGCCCCAGGAATTTGGCGAGGCAGCGAAATGGCTGCGCGAAGCGGCGGAACAGGGCGACCCGGCCGCGCAATTCAACCTCGGCGTGCTTTACGAGACGGGCCAGGGCGTCCCGCAGAATTACGTGGAAGCGTTAAAGTGGTATCGGGAATCAGCCGCCCGCGGCTATCCCGTGGCGCAATTCAATCTCGGGGTTTTTTACGAGCAGGGCAATGTCGTGCCGCAAAATTTCGAAGAAGCCGTGAAATGGTACCTGGCAGCGGCGGAGCAGGAATGCGCCCCGGCGCAGTGCAACCTGGGTTTGTGCTATCAAACCGGCCGTGGTGTCCCAAAAAATCCCGCCGAAGCGGTGAAATGGTTTATTCGCGCCGCGCGGCAAGGCGACAAAACTGCGCAGCATAATCTGGGGCTGCATTACGCGGCACAGGAGGACCTGGACGAAGCCGTTCGCGGAGAAACGCACCAGTAACGCAGACAGCCGCTGGCATCAGCTTTTTGTTTCCCCATTCCCCTCCGCCAGTTCCGCCAGCTTGGCCCGTGCCCGGCCTCCGTCAATTGTCTCCTCGGCCAGCGTCCAGCCGTCCATGAGCGATTTCGTTTTTCCGGCGACGAATAAGGCTGCGGCGGCATTCAACAACACCGCCTCGCGTTTGGGGCCGCGCTCCGCACCGGACAAAATATCACGGACGATTTTGGCATTGGCGTTTTTATCGCTGCCCAGCAAATCGGCCAGCGTCGCCGCCTGCAGCGGAAAGGCCGCGGGCGAAAGGGACGAAACCGCAAAGCCGCGTTCCTGGTAAAATTCGGCAATCGTATTTTCGCCGAGCGTAGAAAGCTCGTCGAGGAAACCGACACCGGAAACTTTTCCGCAAACGACCATGGCCCGCCGGACGCCCAGGGACTGGAGGACGTGCGCGAGCGGCTCGCATAATTCCGGTCGCGGCACGCCCATGAGCATGGCCGATGGCCGTACCGGGTTCAGCAGCGGGCCCAGGAGATTAAAAATGGTGCGCTCGCCGCGCTCGGCGCAAAGCTTGCGGGCAGGGCCGATATTTTTGAACGCGGGGTGATAATTCGGCGCGAAGAAAAAGGCGAAGTTCCGTTCCTGGAGGGAACGCGCCGCTTCCGACGGCGTTAAATCAGTCCGGATGCCAAGGGCATTGAGGACATCGGCGCTGCCGGCCTGGGACGTCACGGCGCGGTTGCCGTGTTTGGCGACGGTGACGCCGGCGGCGGCGCAAACCAGCGCCGTGGCGGTGGAGATATTAAATGTTCCCAAGCGGTCGCCGCCGGTGCCGACGACGTCGAGGACTTCGCGCGCGCGGACTTCCGGGTCCAGAGGCGGCTCAATGGCCTTGTCGCGGAGTACGCGGGCAAACGCAGCGATTTCCTCCGCTATTTCGCCTTTGCGGCCCAACGCGGCCAGAAAATCCGCCTTGAGGGACACAGGAACGTTTTCATCCGAAAGCTGTTCCACCGCACCGCACACGTCACGCTCATCCAGCGGGCGTCCGGCGTTTAATAGTTTAATCCATTGTTCGAGCACGGGAAAAATTTACAATTGAAAGGCCGTGCCTGAAATGCCAAAATTGTAGTTGCTCATTTGTGTTCACGCTTCATGCAGGAGAAA
>JASHZU010000418.1 GCA_030042375.1 Verrucomicrobiia bacterium | reverse complement strand
ATGAGGGTGAGGACAGCGTCATTGCGTGGATGCTCGGTGGAAAGAATGCCCATTATGAAGTTCCACTGCCCGCGCCGGGAGAACCGTGCCGCGCCATCCTCGATTCCTATACGAAGGAACATTCGGCCGAGTACCAGGCACAGGCGTGGATTGACCTTGCGTTCAAGTTGCGGAAACAAATTCCCGATCTCAAAACTATCCGCGAAATCATCCTGCATACGAGCCACCATACGCATTTTGTCATCGGTACGGGTTCGGGTGACCCGCAAAAGTCCGACCCGAACGCCAGCCGCGAAACGCTCGATCACAGCATCATGTTCATTTTTGCCGCGGCGCTGCATACCGGCTTTTGGCATCATGTCCGCAGCTATGCTCCCGAAGTGGTAAAGAGCCCCGAGGTCAACGCGCTTTGGAAAAAAATCACGACGCGCGAGGATGCGGAATGGACGCGGCGTTATCATTCCACGGACCCGAAGGAAAAGGCCTTTGGCGGGCGGGTGGAAATCGTTTTCAATGATGGCAAAAAGCTTGTGGATGAAATTGCGGTGGCAAACGCGCACCCGCTCGGCGCGAAGCCCTTTGGCCGCGCCGATTATATCCGCAAATTCGAAATGCTTACGGAAGGCGTGGTTTCCGCCGGCGAATCCAAACGGTTTTTGGGACTGGTCCAGCGCCTGCCGCAATTGACGGCGGCGGAAGTCGGCGAACTGAACGTCATGCTGCCTCCAGAAAAACTGACTTGCGCGACACGCGATAAGCGCGGCATTTTCTAACCATGCACTCAGACGCTAAATCCGCCGCCCAGAAGCGCAAAGACTTTCGCGCGGCGCTCAAATCCGGAAAGCTTCTGCGCTTTCCCGGCGCGTTTTCGCCGCTTGTGGCCATGGCAATTGAACAGCATGGCTTCGACGGCGTTTATATTTCCGGCGGGGCCTTGGCCGCGGATTTGGGAATGCCGGACATAGGTCTGACGACGCTTTCTGAAGTGTCAGCACGCGGCGGAGCCATCGCGCGGGTCACCGATTTGCCGGCCTTGATCGACGGGGACACGGGCTTTGGCGAGGCGTTGAACGCGGCCCGGACCATCCAGACGTTTGAAGATGCAGGACTTTGCGGGTGTCATCTGGAAGACCAGGTGAACCCGAAACGTTGCGGCCACCTGGACAATAAGTCGCTGGTCACGACACAGGCGATGGCGGAGAAAATCCGCGCGGCGGCGGGTGCGCGGCGCGATAAGAATTTCCTCATCATGGCGCGGACGGATGCGCGGGCTTCCGAGGGCCTCGATGGCGCGATTGCCCGCGCCAAGGCGTACATTGACGCCGGCGCGGACGCCATTTTTCCCGAAGCATTGGCGGACGAAGGCGAGTTTGAAAAATTCCGCAAAGCTGTCCAGGTGCCGTTGCTGGCAAACATGACGGAGTTTGGCAAAAGCAAGTTGCTCACAGCCAAACAGCTTTCCAGCCTGGGCATCAATATCGTAATTTATCCGGTGACCACCTTGCGGTTGGCGATGAAAGCGATCGAGGACGGCCTGGCCATCATCAAAAGCGAGGGAACGCAGGAATCGCTCGTAAAAAAGATGCAGACGCGCGCGGAGCTTTACGAACTGTTAGATTACGAAGGCTACGCAAAATTCGACAAGGACATTTTTAATTTCAAATTGTGAAATTATGAGTGAAGACACAACCATCCATCGCGGCCTTGACGGCGTTGTCGTGGACACGACGCGCATTTCCAAGGTAATGCCAGAGATCAACGCGCTCGTGTACAGTGGTTATCCCGTCCAGGAATTGGCAGAGAACTGCCGCTTTGAGGAAGTCGCCTGGCTGGTTTGGCATGGTGAACTGCCATCCAAAAAAGAACTCGCGGCATTTGAAGCAGATGAGCGTTCCCGCCGTAACATCAGCGCGGCTTTGCTGGAAGTAATCCGCAAATCCCCGCGCACCGCGCATCCAATGGATGTGTTGCGCACGGCGGTGAGCTTTTTTGGGATGGAAGATGCGTCGCCGGAAAAAACTGACGCCGCGACGAACTTGAACCGTTCGGTCGATCTGTTGGCAAAAATCCCGACGATGCTCGGCGCGTTCTATCGTTTTCGCAAGGGTCAGGAATTTATCCCGCCGCGCGCGGATTTGAGCATGGCGGAGAATTTTTTTCATGTATGCCATGGGCGCGTTCCTGCGCCGGAGGTCGTGCGGGCGTTCGATGTATCATTGACGCTTTACGCCGAGCACGGTTTCAACGCCTCGACGTTTACCGCGCGGACTGTGGTATCGAGCCTGTCCGACCTTTACAGCGGCGTGGTGGGCGGCATCGCTTCGCTCAAAGGACCGTTGCATGGAGGCGCGAACGAAGCGGTAATGCATATGCTCCTGGAAATCGGCGACCCGAAAAAGGCGCGCGATTGGATGCTGAAGGCCTTGAAGGACAAGCGCAAGGTGATGGGCTTCGGCCATCGCGTGTATAAGAGCGGCGATTCGCGCGTGCCGACGATGAAAAAATACGCGCAAAAGATGGCGGCGTTTACCGGCGAGAAAAAATGGCTGGAGATTGCGGACATCCTCGAAGCGACGATGTTGGAGCAGAAAAATATTCATCCCAACCTCGATTTTCCCAGCGGCCCGGCATACTACATGATGGGCATAGACATCGATATGTACACGCCCGTGTTCGTGGTGGCGCGCATCACGGGCTGGACGGCGCATATTATGGAGCAACTGGCGAACAACGCCTTGATCCGGCCGCTCTCGCAATATATCGGACCGGCGCAACGAAGCGTGGTTTCTCTCGAAAAACGATAAACTGATTTATGAGCAAACAAGACCCCTGCCCTTTTTATATCGGAGGCGAATGGCTGGAGCCAAAGCTTTCCGGAACACCTGTTTTCAATCCATCTATCGGCGAAGTCATTGCCGAATGCCCGGCCGGCGGAACTGCCGAGGTGAATGCGGCGGTCGAGGCGGCAGCGGCGGCATTTCCCGGCTGGATGGAAACGCCGCCGGTGGAGCGCGCGCGGGTTTTCTTCCGTTTCAAGATGCTGCTGGAGGAAAATTTTGAAGAACTGGTCCGTAGCAACACGCGTGAACACGGCAAGACTTTCGTCGAATCGCGCGGCGATGTGAAGCGCGGCATCGAGATGGTGGAATTTGCGTGCGGCATTCCTTCGCTGCTCATGGGCGAAGTGCTGGAAAACGTCGCACGCGGCATCGATTGTGAGACGATTCGCCAGCCGCTCGGCGTTTGCGCCGGCATTACGCCGTTCAATTTTCCGGCGATGGTCCCGTTGTGGATGTATCCGGTGGCCATTGTCTGCGGGAATACGTTTGTGCTGAAACCGAGCGAAAAGGTGCCGTTGACGGCCATCAAAATTGTGAAGCTGCTGGAGAAAGCCGGCTTGCCCAGGGGCGTACTGAACATCGTCCACGGCGGGCGCGAAGTGGTGGATGGATTGCTCACGCATCCGAAGGTGAAGGCGGTTTCGTTCGTCGGCTCAACGCCCGTGGCGAAATATATTTATGAGGTCGGCACGAAACACGGCAAGCGGGTGCAGTCGAACGGCGGCGCAAAAAATTTCGTGCTGCTGATGCCGGATGCCGACGTGGAAAATTCCACACGTGGGGTAATTGAAGCCGCGTTTGGCTGCGCAGGCGAACGTTGCATGGCCGGGTCAACTGCCGTCGTCGTGGGCGGCGCGGAGAAAACGGTTTTGCCGACGCTTATCGAAGCCACGCGCAAAATCAAGGTCGGCCCCACCGACCGCGAAAAACAGCCGGACATGGGCGCGGTCATCACGCGACAGCATCGCGACCGCGTTTTGGAGTTGATTGAAGCGGGCGTGAAGGAAGGCGCAAAGATTCCCGCCGATGGCCGCGATGTGAAAGTGAGTGACGCGCCCAACGGATTTTTCGTCGGTGCAACCATCCTCGACCACGTGCAAAATGGAATGACTGTGGCACGTGAAGAAATTTTCGGGCCGGTGCTGAATGTCATGCACATGGCGGATTTGGACGCGGCGATTGAACTGGCAAACAAATCCAGCTACGGCAACGGCGCTTCCATCTTTACACGCTCAGGCAAGGCCGCGCGCGAGTTCAAACATCGCATCAATTGCGGCATGGTCGGCATCAACATCGGCGTGCCGGCCTCAATGGCGTGGTTCCCGTTCAACGGCTGGAACGATTCCTTTTTCGGCGACCTCCATATGCAAGGCAAGGAAGGCGTGCAATTTTTCACGCAACAGAAAGTCACCACAAGCCGGTGGTTCAGTTACGGCGAAGGCGACATATGGCATAAGTAGTGACGAGTGGCATGTGACAAGTGACAAGCCCCAACATCACACAACCGTTTTGATTTTCTGTGATGGCAGTTTTTGTCCGGCCACCACACGTCGAAGGCCATTTAGCATTCGCCGCAATTCATCAGCCGACTCAAAGCAGGATTTTGTTTTATCCGACGGAACAAAGCCAAGCTCAACAGCAAGGATTAATTGAGTGTCCAATTCAGCCAAAGAACCTTCGGCGTGTGAAATAAATTGAACAAATTCTCCCGTTGTATTTCTTGCCTGGCCTTCGGCAATATTTGAAGGAATGGAAACCGCTGCGCGGCGCATTTGCGCTATCAGCCCGAATTTTTCTTCGGATGGAAATCCTGCCGTAAGTTTATAAATGGATTTGGCTAGCGAAATATTCTTCTGCCATACAAGCAAATCGCGATAACCTTGCGGCTTGTTGCTAGCGCTCGTTCGTGTTGATGTCTCTCCGCTTATCACTCGTCACATGTCACTTCCCTATACCGCCGCGTCATCCTTCTCGCCCGTCCGGATACGAACGGCTTCATCGATCTTGGTGACAAAGATCTTGCCGTCGCCGATTTTCCCGGTTTTGGCCGCTTTGATAATGGTATCAATCGCCAGCTGCACCAGTTTGTCCGGCAGGACGGTCTCGATTTTTACTTTCGGCAAAAAATCCACCGTATATTCACTGCCGCGATAGATTTCGGTATGGCCTTTCTGGCGGCCGAAACCTTTGACTTCGGTCACGGTCATGCCAAGGATGCCGATTTCGGCAAGGGCATCTTTGACTTCCTGGAGTTTGAACGGTTTGATGATGGCGTCGATTTTTTTCATAAAATATTTTGATATTGACGCTATCGACTATAAGCGCCTCCTCTGCCCGATGTCAAACGGCGACCGCTCTTTTGAAGCTTTAAATCTCCACGGGAAAAACCTTTGCCATCGATTTATCTGGCAGACCTATTTTTACCGTGATAAAACGCTCGAAATGGAATGGAACTGACCTATGCCTCTCCTGATTAAAAACGGTGAAATCGTTACCGCGAGCGAACGCTACATCGCGGATATTTTTTGTGAAGACGAAACCATCACGCGCATTGACCGCGATATCAAGGCACCCGCCGGCACGGAAGTGATCGACGCGAAAGGAAAATTTGTTTTTCCGGGATTCATCGATCCGCATGTGCACATCTATCTGCCGTTCATGGGCACGTTTGCGAAGGATTCTTATGAAACGGCCAGTAAAGCCGCGCTCGTCGGTGGCACGACCACGATTATCGAGATGTGCGCACCCCCGCGCAACGAGGATACGCTCGAAGGTTTTGATTTTTGGATGCGCAATGCCGTGGGCAAATCCGCGTGCGATTTCTCCTTCCACATGGGCGTGACAAAATTCGATGACACGACCGAAAAAAAACTGCGTGAAATCGTCAAACGCGGCATCAGTTCTTTCAAAGTTTTCCTCGCCTACAAAGGCGCGTTTGGCGTCGATGATAGCGAGCTCTATCGCACGCTCAAGCTGGCGAAAGAACTGGGTGTGATTGTCACGGCGCACTGCGAAAACGAAACGCTTATCGCCGAGTTGCAAAAAGAATTGCTCGCCGCCGGCAAGACGGATCCCGGCCAACATTATGAGAGCCGGCCTCCGCGCGTGGAGGCCGAAGGCGTTCATCACCTGATGAGTTTTGCGGAACAGACGGGCGCGGAAATTTATATTGTGCATTTGAGTTGCAAGGAGGCGCTGGATGAGGCTATCGCCGCGCGGCAACGCGGCGTGCGCGTGAGCGTGGAGACGCTAATCCAATATCTCACGCTCGATAAAACGTACGCCGAAAAACCCAAGTTCGAGGGCGCGAAGTATGTGATGTCGCCGCCGCTGCGCGATAAGAGCAACCAGCCGGTTTTATGGAACGGCCTGCGCGATGGGCTGGTACAGACGGTCGCGACGGACCATTGCCCGTTTGATTTCAAAACGCAAAAGGTCATGGGCAAAAATGATTTTACGAAAATTCCCAATGGCATCCCGTCGCTGCAAGACCGCGTGAACGTGCTTTATACGTACGGTGTGAAGACGGGGAAGATTGATTTGCATACGTTCGTCAACTGCGCCAGCACGCAGGTGGCGAAGACGTTTGATTTGTTCCCGCGCAAAGGCACGATTCAACCCGGCGCGGACGCGGACCTGGTGGTGTTCGACCCAAAATATCGCGGTAAAATTTCCGCGAAAACCCAGTATGTAAATGTGGACTATAATGTCTTTGAAGGCTGGGAAATCGAAGGCCGCCCGAGCGTCGTGACCGTGCGCGGCAAAGTGGCCGTGCGCGATGGGAAATTCGTTGGCAAAATTGGACGCGGAAAATTTTTAAAACGCAAGCCGACACATTTTTAGGTAGTACTCTCAGTTTCTCCTGCAAAATGCAACATGCCGTAAAAGCATTGGCATACAGTTAGCGATAAATACCCGCATCCGGCATCCTGCTTAATATTCCTTAACCGAAAAAGCCTTCCTTGATTGTTAGAAAATGCTTTAGAATGGCCTTTGCTCAAACGGAAAAGCTTCGCCTAAAGGGGGCAAGTAAGGCAAACAAGTATCAA
>JASHZU010000417.1 GCA_030042375.1 Verrucomicrobiia bacterium | reverse complement strand
AGCGCTGCCAAAAAGGCTGGCGTAACGTCGTCGGGTCGGCCGCTAAAAAAGGCATCCCGGTGCCCGCGTTCAGCACAGCGCTGGCGTTTTACGACCAATATCGCAATGCTGTTCTGCCGGCGAACCTCCTGCAGGCGCAGCGTGATTATTTCGGCGCGCACACCTACGAGCGCATTGACAAGCCGCGTGGCGAATTTTTCCACACCAACTGGACGGGCAAAGGCGGCACCACGGCCAGCGGCAGCTACACCGTATGATGACCCGCGGTGACCAATCCTGATCCCAACGCAGACCGCGGAGAGACGATTCTATCGCGGCGGTTTTCCCTGTTGGGATTGGGAGTGGTTGCGGTTGCGTTTGTCCTGGCCGCGTCGCTTACCTGGCGTAAATGGCCGGATATGCTGGTTGATTTCGGCACGCAGCTTTACATGCCCTGGCGGATTTTGAACGGCGCGGTTCTGTACCGTGATTTGTTCTATTTCGCCGGGGGGCCGCTGTCCCAATATTTCAACGCGCTGCTGTTTAAAATCTTCGGCGTTTCTTTTTCAACGCTCATCGCCGCCAACCTGGTTCTAACGGCGGCGATGATTCTCATTATCTACCGCCGTTTTTTGGCGGCGGCGGATGTCTGGACGGCAACGCTCATCGGCGTGGGCATTGTGTTTATTTTTGCTTTTGCGGAATTCACGCCGATTGGCAATTACAATTACATCACGCCGTATTCGCACGAGGCGTTTCACGGGCTGGTTCTATCCATTTTCGCCATCGCCCTGCTTTGCGATTGGATTAATAAGGGGAAACTTTGGACGGTGGCGATGGCCGGATTTTGCACCGGGCTGGTTTTTTTGACGAAGCCGGACATCTTTATCGCGCTGGGAATTACCGTCGCCGCATCGTTTTTTCTTTTCTGGCGGAAGCATGGGCAAAAGGAACTTTTAAAACCGCTGGCCATGTTCGCTTTGGCCGCCGCTATTCCGCTTCTGTTTTTTTTCTTTTACTTCCTCCGCGTGGAAAGCCCACGCGAAAGTTTGCGCTCGGTCATTTTCGGCTGGCTGCCGCTATTGCACGGGACAGTTACCAAAAGTCCGTTTTACATTTGGTGCACAGGTTTGGACCAGCCCGTTGCCCATTTGAAAGAAATCTTCATCTATTTCGGCGCGGTGGTTTTGGTGCTGTCTGTTTACGCCTTCGTTTTCCAAAGGATGGAAAAATTGAAATGGCTGAAGCTGCGTTACACCATGTTGATCATTTTGATTTCGCCTCTCCTGATTTGGGCGGCGACTTTTAAATTTTGGTTCCAATGCGGATGGCCGTTGCCGCTGTTGTGCCTCTCGGCGTGCCTGCTGATTGCCCGGAATTATAAAAAACTGGAGCAGCCGGCATTCCCCCTGTTGTGGAGTTTGTTTGGGCTGCTGTTGCTCGCGAAACTGGGATTGTTCCCGCGCATTTGGCATTACGGATTTGTGCTGGCCATGCCGGCGTTAGCCAGCTCCGTCTATTTGCTTTTCTGGCTGTTGCCCCAATTATTGGAAAAAAAGTTCGGCGTTCCCCCGCTCCCGCTTCGCGTTATGGTTGGACTGGTGTTGCTGCTGGGAATCGGAAATTTGTTCGAGATGTCACAAGCCATTTATGATCAAAAAAACTTCGCGCTGGGCAAGGGTGGCGACCAAATCATCACGTATACCACTGGTGATGAATACCAGGGCGTCAAAAGCCAGGCCATCTACGCCGCGCTGTTGTGGACGGAAAAATATATGCCGCCCGATGCCACACTGGCCGTGCTGCCGCAGGGCATCATGCTGAATTATCTCACACGGCACGCGAATTCCATGCCGGGAATGGATTGGAACCCGACGATGTTCACCGTGTTCGGACAGGCGAAAATGACGGACGCTTTCGAAAAAAATCCGCCGGACTACGTATTTATCGTGGAATGGGATTCTTCGGACTTTGGTGTCCGTTACTTCGGCAGCACTGCGGATTACGGCCAGGGCTTGATGCAATGGATTGGAACAAACTATCAGCAGCAGTTTCTCATCGGGAATGAACCGCTCAAAGACGGAAGGTTCGGCATAAAAATCCTGAAACGCGCCGCGTCTGTCAGGCAAGATTTCTCTGGCAAGACGGACATGCAGTAGTTATTTAGTGTGAGAACCTGAATCTTCCTATGAAAAAATATCTAACAGAATTTATCGGCACGTTTTTTCTCGTCATGACGGTGGGCATGTGCGTGATTGACCCGGGCGCCGGTGTCATGGCGCCACTGGCCATCGGGTCGGCGCTGATGATTATGGTTTATGCAGGCGGGCATATTTCCGGCGGACATTACAACCCGGCGGTGACCCTGGCCGTCTGGCTGCGCGGAAAATGCCCGGCCTCGGACGTGGGACCGTACATGGGCTCCCAAATTCTCGGGAGCCTCATCGCATCGGTCATTGTCTTGCAGCTTAAAAATCATCCGGCCATGAACCCCTCAGACATGGGCACGCTGAACGCGTTGCTGGCGGAATTTATCGGGACCTTCGCGCTCGCGTACGTCGTGCTCAACACGGCGACGTCCAAAGACACCGCGGGCAATTCCAATTACGGGCTGGCGATTGGTTTCACCGTCATGACGATGGCCTACGGGCTGGGAGGCGTTTCCGGCGGCGCCTTCAATCCCGCCGTGGCCACGGGCATCACCCTCATGCATATCGTGAGCGCGTCAAGCTTCTGGGTCTATTTCATCGGCAACTTCGCCGGCGGCGCGCTCGCGGCGCTTACTTTTAACTTCATCAATCCGGAAGACAAATAATTTCGTCCGCTTGCCAACGTGCCGCTTCCCATCTTTCTTTCCGCGCAACCGGACGGCGTGTTGCTCTCCGTAAAAGTGCAGCCGCGCGCCGCGAAAAATCAGATTGCCGGCATACAGGGCAACGAATTGAAAATTCACGTCACCGCGCCGCCGGTAGATGCCGCAGCCAATGAAGCGTTGATAGAATTGCTGGCCGAAAAATTAGGCTGTGGGAAAAATCGCATCGAAATTATTCGCGGCCATAAGTCCCGCCACAAAGTTTTAAAGCTTCACGGATTTATTCCGGAAGAAGCTAAGCTGAAGTTATTTACCCCTCCAAAGAGGGGTTCCGTTTCTATAAGTAGTTAGTCTAGGTTGGCCACCGTCACCACAAATCGCCGCTACAACGGCAAAAAAGGAACGTAGAGTCATTCTATTAAAAAACTATGAAATCAAATTGTTTAAAAACCAAAACGATAGCTTGCATCCTCGGTTTGGCCGGGATGGTGAGCGTTCAAAGTGCGGAAGCCCAGTTCAAGATAGTTGGTTATTCGGCTTATTGGGAATCTGCCCCCAGCTCCACGCAATATGGCGAGGTCACCCATGTCATTTATGCCTTCCTGACTCCCAATGAGAATGGAAGCCTGCAATCCGTTCCTAACCTTTCCCAAATGGAAAGCATTATTTCGGCCGGCCACGCAGCGGGCGATAAAGTGCTGATTTCGTGCCAAACCGCCGCCTCCACCTGGGGAGCTTTGGCGTATAATTCGGGTTACGTCAGCACATTCGTCAATAATATGGTGAACTTCTGCAATCAATACGGTTTGGATGGAGTTGACATTGATTGGGAGTTCCCAAACGCCGCTCCCAGCACGTCCGCCACCGATTATGCCAACCTGATGTCCCAGTTGAGCACTGCCTTGCATAACGATGGGAAATTGTGCACCTGCGCCGTCGCTTCATATGGAAGCGAAGGCAATGGCGTGACCAGCAGTGTCTTTAGCTCGGTGGATTGGCTGAACGTCATGGACTATGACAACACGGATGGAAGCGGGATGTCCACCCTGGCCTCGGTAACAGAGGCTTATCAATATTGGGAAGGACAAGGATGCCCCGCATCGAAAATCGTCATGGGCGTGCCATTCTATGCCGATCCTTCAGAGGACGATTATAATACATTGCTTTCTGATGGAGCGAGTGCCAATTCCGACACATTCGACCTCAATGGCACGGAACAAGGCTATAACGGCATCCCCACCATCGAAGCCAAGACCCTCCTTTGCCAACAACAAGGTCTCGGCGGTATGATGATCTGGACGCTCGGCGGCGACGCCACCGGCGCTGACTCATTGTTATATTTCATCTATTCAGCCAGCCACCCGGTCGCACTGGCCAACGGAGGCACTTATCGGCTCTACAATGCCAATAGCGGCATGGCGTTGGATGACACCGGAGGATCCATGACCAATGGCACCATCATGCAACAGTGGACCGCTTCCAACTCAGACGTGAACCAACAATGGCAGATCAATAGTTGGGGCAATGGCTACTATGGCATCGAAAGTATGAAATCGGGCCTGACCCTGGACGATACCGGCTGGTCTACTACCGACGGCACGTTCATCCAGCAATGGGCGCAGGGCAATGCCCAGGCCAACCAGGAATGGGCGTTTATTGCAGATCCGGACGGCACCTTCCAGATTGTGAATCTCTATAGCATGATGGATTTACAAATCGCCAATTACGGCACCCAAAACGGCGACCAGGCCACCCAATGGACCTGGGGCAACAACACCAGCCAGGAATGGTGGGTTTTCCTGAACGGGCAAGACCAATAAACCAGTGGCCATCGGGTCAATGAAACAAATTCGACATTTATTGCTTCGATAAACCTCAGGCGGCCTGGAAGGAAATTTTCCTTCCAGGCCGTTGCTATTCTCGCAGATGAATGCAACTTCATTCGATGAAAGTCTCAACCAGGGCCGCCGGCTTTTGGAGAGTTACGACTTTTCCCAGGCGTTGCCGGCTTATGAAAAGCTCGTCCGGCAATTCCCGCGCAAGGCCCGGATTTGGGTAGAGTACGGGGCCGCTGCCGCCGGCACGGGCAAATTGGGTTTGGCGGATTGGGCCTGGGGCAAGGCGCTGGAATTGGAACCGGGCAGTAGCGAGAACCTGCTGCAAATCGGCCATCAATACAAAGGCCTGCGCCAGCCGGAAAAAGCCCGGGCGTGGTATGAGAAGGCCTCGGCGGCCGATCCCCGGAGCATCAACCCGCGCATGGCTTTGGCAATTTTGGCCGAACAAAATCATTGCCTGGCTGAGGCCCGTGAGGTGATTGCCTCGTGCCTGGCGATAGATTCGCAGGATGACCAGGCCCGCTACTATGCCGCCTTCCTCGACCGTCGCGAAGGCAAGCTGGAAGATGCCGAACGCCGGTTGCGTGATTTGATTGCCTCCGGTCCCCGGCACCAATATGTCCAGTACGCCAGCCGCTATGAATTGGCCGGGGTGCTCGATCGGACTGGCCGCTTTGATGAAGCCATGCAAATGTTGCTTGAGGCCAAGGACCTTGTCCGGCGCCTGGCAAACATTGATGTGATGTTAAAAGAATATGACCGGGAGGCAGGTCAATACGTCCAATTGAGCCGGGGATTGCCCAAGAATATTCTTCGCACCTGGGCCAGGGAATTGCCTGAACGTGCGCGTTATACTTTGCCGAAGCTGGCGTTCCTGGGAGGGCATCCGCGCAGTGGCACGACACTTTTAGAACAGGTTCTTGGCACTCATCCGGATGTGGCGGCATTGGATGAGTCGCCGTCCTTTAACAGGATTGTCGCCAAATTATTCAACGAGTCGCAGCAAATTTCCCCCGCCCGTCTCAATGTCATTCGCCGTCGCTATCTGGAAGCCATCCAGGGAGAGTGGGGCGGCGATCTAAAAGGGAAATTACTTTTGGACAAGAACCCGTCGCCCACGGCGAAACTTCACATTTGGTTGCGGGTTTTCCCCGAACTGCGCGTCCTCATTGCCTTGCGTGATCCGCGCGATGTCGTGATTAGTTGCTATTTTCAGAACCTGCCGCTGAATGCCTTCAGCGCGAATTTTCTCACGCTGGAGCGGACCGCCCGGCATTACGCCAATTTAATGGACGTCTGGCTGGCTGTCCGCCAATGGGAAGGTTTGGCCTGGATGGAGACACGCTATGAAGACACCGTGGCCGGCCTCGAAAAAGAGGGCCGTCGGGCCAATGAGTTTCTGGGTTTGGCATGGGACCACTCCCAGGGACGATTTCATGAGAAAAGCAGCGCGAAACAAATGTATTCGCCCACCTATCGTGACGCCAGCCAGCCGGTCTATTCCCGATCCGTTGCTCGCTGGCATGCTTATGAAAAGTACCTCGGCCCCATTCTTCCAATACTGGAGCCTTACTGCCGCGCCCTGGGATATTAACCGCGCCCGCCGGCAAATGTTATTCACCACTTTCGCATCCATCGGAGAGATATAACTTACCCCCCTAAATAGGGGTAGAAGAATTAGGATAGGATGAGAAATTGTAGCCGTCACCCAAACGTAACATGGATTGCCACGGCATTCTTCTATTTTTCCGCAACAAAAGAGGCGGGCAACTTACACGTCTGACAAGAACACCCCGAAACAGGAACTAATATGAAATTAAAACTGACCGCGT
>JASHZU010000416.1 GCA_030042375.1 Verrucomicrobiia bacterium | reverse complement strand
AAAAAATCGTTGCAATTTTTTTTGGAACAGGTAAAAGTTTTTCTGCTTGGCCGCTCGTCGGTTCCTCACGACCAAGTTAGAAACATGATGCACGGATATTCTAGTGTTGTCGTGGGGGCCATTTCTGGTCAGTCAGATATCCCCTACGTTTGGAAACAGGCGACGATCGAAGCCAAAGCGATCATCGTCTTTCTCATTTGTTTTTCCATCGTGGCATGGTCAGTCATCCTCTACAAGGTCCTGCAAATGCGCCGCGCCAGCCGGTTGAATTATTATTTCAACGAGGAATTTCGTTCCCAAAAAAATGTGATGGATATTTTCGACCGCAAGCTGCAGGTGGAAGGCTGCCCGCTCTATGAAGTTTACGATGCGGGCTGCGTGCAGTTGGATGCGCGTTTAAAAGGCCCGGGTGGCGAGCGTCGCAAACAGAGCGTCTCCATCAAGAACATGGAACACATCAAACGCGCCGTGGAGAACGTGGTAGCGCAGGAATCGCTGACGCTGGAATCGGGATTGATTTGGCTCTCGGTGGCTGCGAGCGGCGCGCCGTTCATCGGGCTGCTGGGCACGGTTTGGGGCGTGATGAGCGCGTTCGCAGGCATCGCGCAATCTGGTTCGGCCACCCTGGCGGCGATGGCGCCGGGCGTGGCGGCGGCGTTGATTACGACCGTGGCAGGCCTGCTGGTGGCGATTCCCTCCATGTTCGGTTACAATTGGCTGGTACATAACCTGCGGGCGTTTACGGTCGGCCTGGACAATTTTGCGCAGGAACTGGTTTCCAAAATGGAATCGGAATACCTCGCCGAAGATTAATTTGCGATGAGACGATTCTCACAACGCAGTCATCTGGTGACCGTGGCGGAGATCAACATCACGCCGCTGTTGGATTTGGCGTTTGTGTTGTTGATTATCTTCGTCATCACCACGCCGCTGTTGGAGCAGAGCATCAGCCTGAAGCTGCCGAAAGGCGGCCGGCCGGACCAGCATATTGACCCGCGCAACATTCGCACGGTGGAAATCAGCAGCACGGGCGTCTATGCTCTGGACAAGCAGCGCATGGGCCTGGAAGAAATCCTCGGTCGGTTGCGCGCGGATTCCGATGCGAACCCGAACTTGATTGTTTATATTCGCGGGGACAAGGACGGACGATTGGATTACCTCGCGCAATTGCTCGATGGTTGCGAGCGCTACGGTATCACGCGTTATTCGTTGCGGACCGAACCACCCAAATGAATCGCCTGCAAAAAAAATGCATCATCGGCACAGTGGGAATTCACCTGCTGCTGCTGCTCATTTTGTTAGTGGGCCCGGCGTTCTTTAACCGGGAGCCCAAGACGGACAATACACAGATTCTTGACATGATTCCGGCGAACCTGGTGGACGCGGCCGTAAACAGCGGCGTGCAGAACGCCCATCCGATGACCACACCGGCCCCCGCGCCGCAACCGCCCCAGCAACAGCCGCTGCCCCCGATGCCTCCGCTTCCGGCAAGAAATTTTGAGCCGCCGCCGCCCGCCCCGACGCCGACACCTTCGCTTTTGGAAAGAGTCGAAAAGTATTTCACTCCGAAACCAACCGTGACGCCAACTGAAAAGCAGTCAACCGCCAACCCGGACAATATTAAGGTCAACCTTAACAAGGTAACCCGCACGAAGCCAAAAAATACGCCGGACAATTCGTCGCAGGTAAATAATGCGGTGCGGGACCTGGAAAAGAATCTTTCGCCTGGAACGTCCGTGGAGATGCCGGGGACCAGTAGTGCATCGTACGCGAGTTACGCCAGCGCGGTGAAAAGCGTATATGAACAGGCGTTGCGGCCCAATTTGCCAAACCAGATCGCGGGCAATAATGAAAACACGAAAGTCGAAATTACCATTGCCAGTGATGGCACCGTGATTTCATCCCGGATCGTTTCTCCATCAGGCGATTCGGCGTGGGACAACGCCGTCCAACGCACGTTGGACCAAGTGACATTTGTGGCGCCGTTTCCGGATGGCGCGACTGATAAAGAAAGGCATTATACGATAGACTTTAACCCCCAGGTTGAACGAGAGCTCCAATGAAAAAAATATACTTACATTTGACCCGCATTTTATTTGCTTTTTTTCTTTTTGTCATTGCAACCGCATCCGGACAAGACCAGCCAATTGTAATTAACCCTACTATTTCCATCGGCTTTGCTCCGCCCATCCCCATCTCCATTTCAGGCTTTAGCGGCGAGGCCCTGCAAGTCTTGGAATTTGATTTGTATGTCCAGGGTTTCAAAGTGGTCCCTGACGACCAGGCGCAATACGAAATCACCGGCAGCAATAGCGGAGATGTCCTTGGCCGCGTCACGGATAAATATGCGCGGAAGGAAATCCTCGCCCGCAGTTATAACGGCGCCGACATCCGGCGCGAGGCACATTGGTTTGCCGATGATATCGTGAATGCTACCACGGGAAGGCAAGGCATTGGCAAAACGAAGATTGCGTTCAAGGTGCAGTCGCCGGATGGGAATGGGGAAATTTACGTGTCAGATTTTGACGGGCATAACCCGCAGGCAGTCACCACGGATGGAGCCATTGTGGCCGCGCCCGCGTGGGTGCCGGGCCACCTCGCGCTCTATTACACATCTTATAAATTGGGTAACCCGGATATTTTTTACCAGGATCTTGCCACCGGGCAGCGCAGTGTGTTCGCCAGCTATGCGGGCCTGAATACGAGCGCGGCGGTCTCGCCGGACGGCAGCAAAGTGGCGATGATTTTGAGCCGTAGCGGAGATCCCAATGTGTGGGTTTGCGATGCAGACGGCTCGCATTTGAAACAATTGACGCATACGCGCGCGGATGATTCGTGCCCGTGCTGGTCGCCGGATGGACAATGGATTTGTTACGCGACGAAAATCCGTTCGCGCCGCCAGCTCGCGAAAGTCTCCGTGGATGGCGGCGAGCCGGAAGTCATTCACACGCCGGGCGCACCCAATCCCACGGAACCGGATTGGTCTCCGGACGGCAAATGGATTGCCTTCACCTCACAGGCGGGAGAGTTTGATATTTGCGTGATGCCGGCGGATGGCAGCGCCGCTCCGGTGGCACTGGTCGAAGGCCAGCATCCGTCGTGGTCGCCCAACTCGCGGACACTGGTGTACAACCAGGATTTTAACTACCGGCAAACTTTGTCCGTGCTTGACGTTTTTACCAAACAACACAAAAATGCCCAAAGAGTTTTAGGAAACGATTCTGAAGCGGCTTGGGCGCGTTAATTTAAATT
>JASHZU010000415.1 GCA_030042375.1 Verrucomicrobiia bacterium | reverse complement strand
ATCCCGATGGCGTGGTGGAATGGCCCGGTGATTGTGATCGTGGGCCTGACGCCGTTTTTTGCATGGTCGTTTTTCTCGCACAAGTGGGGTTTTTTCTGTGGCGCGTTCATTGCCTGCACGCTGTACTTCGCCGCCTATGAATATATGCATTGGTGCATGCATTTGCCGAAGAAACGGCACGTGGAGCGGTCAGGGATTTTCTTCCGGCTCAACGGCCATCACCTGCTGCATCATCGCTACATGAACAAGAATTTCAACGTGGTCCTGCCACTGGCAGATTTGTGCCTGGGAACGCTGCTGCTGCGCTCGAAAGTGGCTTTTGCGCAGGCGCAGGGACCCTCAGTGCCGAACGTGCAGCCGAAAAAGCGAAACGCGGTAAAGATCCGGCCTGCAGCGGTGTCCTAGGGTCCCGAAAATCGGATGCTGTTTTTATGGAATTTTAGCGCCGTCCCGCTAGACTGTGCGGACGATGAGTAATTTCCGCACAGAATCCGATTCCATGGGACAAATGCAGGTGCCGGCCGACGCCTATTACGGCGCCCAAACGGCCCGCGCCGTAGAAAATTTCCCCATCAGCCATTTACGTTTTCCCCGGCAATTTATTCGCGCGCTGGGATTGATTAAGAAGCACGGGGCCATCGCCAACACTTCGCTGGATTTGCTGCCGCAAAATATTTCCAAGGCCATCCAAGAGGCGGCGCAGGAGGTGATCGATGGGAAACTGGACGCGCAATTTGTCGTAGACATTTTCCAGACCGGCTCGGGCACGTCGACGAACATGAACGTCAACGAAGTGGTGGCCAATCGCGCGTGCGAAATTTCCGGCGGTAAACGCGGCGACAAGAGCGTTCATCCGAACGACCATGTGAACCGTGGGCAATCGTCCAACGACGTGATACCGACGGCCATCCATTTGGCGGCGCTGGAGGGGATTGTGCATAGCCTGATTCCGGCGTTGGAAGAGCTGCATGCGGCGCTGGACAAGAAGGCGAAGGAGTTTGATGCGGTATTAAAGATTGGCCGGACGCATTTGCAGGACGCGACGCCGATTCGATTGGGACAGGAGTTCAGCGGCTATGCCAGCCAACTCGGGCATGGAATTGCACGGATGAAAGCGCTGGAAAAACACCTGGGCGAATTGCCGCTGGGCGGCACGGCCGTAGGCACAGGCATCAACACGCACCTGGAATTTTCGCGGCGGACAATCGAAGGCATTGCGAAGGAAACGAAATTAAATCTGCGGGAAGCACCGAACCATTTTGAGGCGCAGGGCGCGATTGACGCGCTGGTGGAAGCGAGCGGCGCGCTCAAGACGGTTGCCGTAAGCCTGATTAAAATCGCCAACGACGTGCGCTGGCTCGGTTCTGGCCCGCGCTGCGGTTTGGGCGAAATCAAATTGCCGGCCACGCAGCCGGGCTCATCCATCATGCCGGGCAAAGTGAATCCCGTGATGTGCGAAATGGTTATCCAGGTGGGCGCGCAAGTAATTGGAAACGATGCGGCGGTGACGTTCTCAGGCACGTACGGGGCTTTTGAATTAAATACGATGCTGCCGGTGGCTGCGCATAATTTGTTACAGTCGATTGAATTGCTGACGAGCGCGAGTCGCGTTTTTGCGCGCCGCTGTGTTTCCGGCCTGGAAGTGGACGCACAGAAATGCGAAGGCAACATTGAGCAAAGCCTGGCCATGTGCACATCGCTTGCGCCAGTGATCGGCTACGACAAAGCGGCGAAGATCGCCAAGATTGCTTACGAGACGGGGCGAACGGTGCGCCAAGTCGCGCTGGAAACGTCCGGCCTCGATAAAGATAAGATTGCCGAACTGCTCGATCCCAGGAGCCAGACCGAACCGGGAACGGGTGTGGGGATGGCCGCGGGAGGTTAAAAAGCCACGATAGAAGATGGGAGAGGGGGATAGCGCCTTTGCGTTAAAAATCCTCGTTCCCAAAAACATTAAGTCCCCGCCCAACCTTTCGGTCGAGCAGGGACAAATGGGGAATGGGAGTTCGTCACTCTCTCTTTCCCGGACCGGCATTAGACGCTCACCCTCGCGGGGGCTGCCAGTTTCCCGACGCTATTCTCCACGGCAAGCGGAATTTCGGCCTCGTAGCAGGGCCGTCCAGCGCCTTTCGGCCGCTGAATTTCGAGTGAGGCTTTTCAGCTCGCTTCAACTAGTGGTTGCGCCACCAGCCTGCAAACCAGGTCAAGACACGCCTGCGATCTTTCTTTCGCGTCTTCACCGCCTGGCTCCGGGTCAGCCACTGCTTTTGACAGTGCGTTCGCCCGATGCCACGGGTCTCGCCTCTTCACTCATAGATTGCTTTTTCTCACAGTCCAGCGGTGCCGTTTTTAACATCGCCGGCCTTCGGAAGTTTTTCACGCGGCTTGCCTCGCCTTCGTGACCTTCCCGTTGCGTGCACTCTTTTTGTCCGCTTTTCAGCGTTTTTCTTTGGCGAACTCAACTTTTTATTTTTGAATTCCGCCAGAGCCGCCCGCACCGTGTTGATACGCAGTAGCAACCAAAGCCGATTTTGGCAACTGCGATTCATCCAGGCTCGAAACCTGCCTGAACTACTTGACTCGACTCGGAACGGTTTCTCATCGCCCCTTGCCGCCGATCCTTCATTCGCATTTGGCACGCGCGAACGTGCCAGAAGAACCGGTGAATTTTGCCTCCGCGACCTGCCTTTCGGCCGGTTTCTAGAGGAGCCGGGCCAACCAACCTAACCCGACTTTTCCCCGGTCACCCGGGATTATCCTCGAAACGAACAATCTCAATCTTTCAACTGCTACCGCCCGCTTCGTTCTTTCAATGAACTGCTGACATCATAGCAGACATTTTACTTCCTACAATAAATTGATATAAACACCTTATTCACAGAATTTCTAATGCTGGAAAATATGAAAACTGTGGTTTTATCTAATAAAATCAATGCGATTATGATTTGCGATACGGAGTTTGTTCACATCGCCGCAAGGGAAAAAATCACTATGGTGAACAAGTTGCGTATGTAACTTTTAGGTAAAATTCGAGTTAGCGAAGCGTTTCGCGAATATTTCGTGAGAAAAACAAATCGGACGGAAATTTTTTGCTCCAACTTACGCCAAATTTACCGGATCAATGTCCACCGAAAGCGTGACATCTTCTGGCAATTGCTGGAAGGGAATGATCTTTGCCAGCGTGAGGCTGAGCTTACTCATCGCGCGCGTGCGCAACATGATTTGATGGCGATAAAAACTTTCTGCTTTTAACAACGGCGCAGGCGCCGGGCCCGCGAAGATCAAATCTTTGAACTCACCTAAATTCTTTTCCAGTTCGCGTTTCAAAAAATCCGTAGAGAATTTTACTTTGTCTTCATTGCGGCCTTTAAGCGTGAGCAGTGCGACGCGGCTGGCCGGCGGATATTTCAACTGTTCGCGAAATTCGATTTCCTGTTCGTAAAAGCCGGCGTAGTCGTGGCGGCGCGCATATTGGATGGCGGGATGAAACGGCGAAAACGCCTGCACAAACACTTCGCCTTCCACGTCGCCGCGGCCGGCGCGGCCGGAAACCTGCGTGAGCAATTGGAAGGTGCGCTCGCCCGCGCGGAAATCCGGTTGATGCAGCGCGGAATCCGCATGGATGATGCCTACGAGTGTGACGTTTGGGAAATGCAGGCCTT
>JASHZU010000054.1 GCA_030042375.1 Verrucomicrobiia bacterium | reverse complement strand
GATTTGCAAATTTCAACCACCTTGTCCGGTTCGAAGCCGAAATGTTTTTGAAGTTCCTTGAGCGGCGCGGAGGCGCCAAACGTATGCATGCCGATGACCCGCCCGGTGGTGCCAACATAACATTGCCAGCCGAACGTCGAAGCCTGCTCGATGGCAACACGCGCGGTTACTGCCGGCGGCAGCACGGAGTTTTTGTATTCTTTTGTCTGGTCTTCGAAAATATCCCATGACGGCATGGAAACCACGCGCGAACGGATGCCTTCTTTTATCAATTGTTCATGCGCCTGCACAGCCAGGCTCACCTCACTGCCGGAGGCAATCAGAATAATCTCCGGATTCGCACCGGGGGCGTCGGCCAAAATATAAGCGCCACGCGCGACGCCGGCAGCAGGGGCATATTTGTTTCGATCCAACGTCGGCAAGGGCTGGCGCGATACGACGATGAGGGCCGGCTTGTGGCGCAGTTGCAAAACGTAACGATAGGCCTCAACTACTTCATTGGCATCGCCGGGACGCAACAACACGAGCCCGGGAATGGCGCGCAAAGAAGCCAGTTGTTCGATTGGCTGATGCGTGGGGCCATCTTCGCCATCTCCCATGGCGTCATGGGAAAACACCATCAGTGTGGAGAGTTCCATGAGGGCAGAAAGCCGGATGGCCGGGCGCGCGTAATCACTGAAGATAAAGAAGGTGGCCCCGTACGGACGCAATTTTGAGAGAGACATGCCATTCACAAGCGCGGCCATAGAATGTTCGCGAACGCCGTAATGCATGTTTTTTCCGCCGTAGCTTCCCGGTTCAAAGTCGCCGGCTCCTTCATACTTCAGCAGGGTTCGATTAGAAGGGCCGAGGTCGGCCGAGCCGCCGAGGAACCATGGGATGTTTTGCGCCAGGACATTGAGCACCTTGCCTGACGCATCCCGACCGGCCAGCCCTTTGGCGTCCGGAGGAAAGACCGGAAGGTTCCGGTCCCAACCCGATGGAATCTCGCGCTTTTGCATCTGGTCAATTTCGGTGGCCAGCGCCGGAATCTGGGTTTTATATTTGGCAAATAGATCGTTCCATTTACTCCTGGCTTCACTGCCGCGCTTGCCAATCCCGGCTTTGAAATCATCATAAACGCCATCCGGCACTAAAAATTTGGCGTCCTCGGGCCAGCCGTAATTTTTTTTGACCAGGCGGACTTCCTCATCACCAAGTGGTTCGCCATGCGCTTCGGCAGTATCCTGTACGTGGGGCGAACCATAGCCGATATGGGTATCCAAAATGATGAAAGTAGGACGGCCTTTGGTTTGTTTGAAGGTATCCAGGGCGTTTTGGATTCGTTCGAGATCATTGGCATCGCCGACCCGGAGAACATTCCATCCATAGCCGAGAAAACGCGCCGCAATGTCTTCCGTGAAGGTAATGCTGGTGCTGCCTTCGATGGTGATGTGGTTGTTATCGTAAATCCAGCAGAGGTTATCGAGGCCGAGATGACCTGCGATGGAGGCTGCCTCGGAACTAACGCCTTCCATCATGCAGCCGTCACCACAAACGGCATAAATATTGTAATTAAAAATTTCAAAGCCCGGCTTGTTGTACCGACTGGCGAGCCATTTTTGGGCGATGGCCATGCCGACGCTCATGGCGACGCCCTGGCCAAGGGGGCCGGTGGTGGCCTCGACACCTGAGGTCCAATGATATTCCGGATGTCCCGGGGCTTTGCTGCCAAGCTGCCGGAAATGGCGGATGTCATCCAGTGTGACAGCCGGCTTTCCCACCGTCTCGTAATCGGGGTTCACAGCCTGGACACCAGTCAGGTGAAGGATGGACCAAAGAAGCATTGAAGCGTGGCCGTTGGACAAGACGAAGCGGTCGCGATTGGGCCAGATGGGGTCCTGGGGATCATAGTTCATCACGCGGTTCCAAAGCGTATAAGCCAACGGCGCCAGCGCCATCGGCGCGCCCGGATGGCCGGATTTGGCCGCTTGAACCGCATCTATCGAAAGCGTACGAATTGTGTTAATGGCCAGTTGGGCCATTTTATCATCCTGCATAAAACCTCCTTTTGCTTTTAGTTATTTTCTGTCGTTTTCCAAGGCGGCAACTTTTCCCAAACGGCGCACATGGCGCTCAGCCCCGCTGAATTTGGATTTGAGAAATGTTTGAATCAAATCCCAAGCCAGTTCCGGACCCTCAATCCGTCCGCCCAAACAAATCATATTCATGTTGTCGTCCTCTACTCCCTGCCGTGCGGAAAAATTGTCTTCAATTAAACAGGCGCGAACGCCCTTGATTTTACATGCACAAATCGAAGCGCCCACGCCGCTGCCGCAAACAGCTATGCCGCGTTCCACTTTTCCGGTGGCCACTGCCTGGCCAAGAGGAATGACGAAATCAGGATAATCATCTCCGGAAGCCATTTTGTCGGCCCCGAAATCCACGACCTCATGGCCGGCGGCACGAAGACGCTCGGCAAGTTTTACTTTTAAATCAAAACCACCATGATCGGTTGCAATTCCTAAACGCATAATTCTCCTTTTGTTTGAATTAAATCGATGCCGCCCGCAGCCGCGCCATCCGCCAGGATCATGGCTGCGTCCCGTTGAATCCGGCCCGAGGGAATGGATGAATCACCATTGTATAAGCGATGAAGAATTTCTTTTTTTTCCGCGCCAGTCACCAGCCAGAGGATATTACGGGCGCGATTAAGGATGGGATAAGTCAGTGTCATCCGCTTGCGGTTCTGATAAAGGCATGTCACCGCGACGTCGCGGTCCGTAATATTCAGAACCGGATCGCCCGGCACCAGTGATGCCGTATGGCCGTCCGGCCCCAGCCCCAAATGCACGAGGTCGATCACGGGCGGCGTGCCGGCAATTTCCTGCAACTGCCGGGCGTATTTTGCAGCGGCAGCCTCCAGGTCATCGTCTTCCACCGGCATGGGATAGATTTGTGAAGGCACTAATGGAACATGAGAAAACAAGCTCTCTTCCAGATGCGTTAGATTTCGGTCTGCATCGCCCGGCGGCGCTACGCGTTCATCCACTTGGACGACATGGACGGCATTCCAAGGCATGCTCTCGCCTGCCAAAGCACGGAACATGCGCCATGGGACCTGCCCGCCACTCACCGCCATCACGAAACGACCTCGCGCGGTCACCGCGGCCCAAGCTTCGGCAGCGATAAATTTCGCACCGACTTTGGCTGCTTCATCTGCATTAACCTGAACATTGATTTTCATAAAACATTTATGGGGTTAGAACAGGGTTTTGCCAGCCGCCGGGGGGCGTAACCGCTGCGACTTCCCTGGGCCCCCAAGTTTTCGGTTCGTATTCATATATTGGCGTACTGGCTTTGAGCACGGGATCGACAATCCGCCACGCCTCTTCCACGTAGTCTTCGCGGGCGAACAACGAAGCGTCTCCTGCCATGGCATCGGTGAGCACCCGGGCATAGGCATCACTCTCCTTTGTAGTGGGATGATGGCTGGCTATCATCTCGGATAACCGGCTTACCGATTCATCCTCCGGCGAGATGACATTGGCACCAAACGCTCCTACGACCTCGGGACTAATCCGGAACCGGAAATAATTCGATTTGAGATCATAATCAGCGTACATCGTTGGCGGCAGGCGCAGGCGAATTAAAACCTCCGTGCAAGTGACAGGCAGGGATTTCCCGGCCCGGATATAAAAAGGAACACCGCGCCAGCGCCAGGAATCAATCTCCAGTTTAAGCGCGGCAAAAGTCTCCACCTTGGAATCCGGCGCGACGCCGGGTTCATTGCGATAGCCCTTGAACTGCCCGCGGAGCAGATCTTTCGCTTCAATCGGCGGTATCGCCTTAAGCACTTTGACTTTTTCATCGCGAACAGATTCGCTGTCGGTGCGGACAGGCGGTTCCATAGCGATGTTGACCAGGACCTGAAAGAGATGGTTCTGGATGACGTCCCGGACGGTGCCGACCTGTTCGTAAAATGCGCCCCGTCCCTGAACACCAAAATCTTCCGCCATGGTAATTTGCACACTCTCGATGTGGTGACGGTTCCAGAATGGCTCGAACATTTCGTTGGCAAAACGGAAGAAAAGCATGTTATGCACAGGTCCTTTGCCAAGATAATGGTCGATGCGAAAAATCGACGTCTCATCAAAGGTCTTGAGGAGGATGGCATTGAGATCCTTGGCGGAAGGCAAATCACGACCGAAAGGCTTTTCAATAATGACTCTGGCGTTTTTGTTGCACCCGGCTTGCGACAGGTGCTCTACCACGGTGCCGAACGCGACAGGCGGGATAGCCAGGTAGTGTGCCGGCGATTGCGCATTGCCCATTTCCTTGCGCAGAGTTTTGAAGGTGGCCGGGTCGTTGAAGTCACCATCCACGTAACGCAGCAATTGCATCAATTTTCCAAAAGCGGCTGGATCCATTTGGCTGTGCTTTTCAATACTGTCTTTGGCCCGGGCCTTGAGCTGGTCAAGGTTCCAGCCGGCTTTGGCAACGCCGATAACCGGCACGTTGAGCACGCCGCGTTTGACCATTTCCTGTAAAGCCGGGAAGATTTTTTTGTAAGCCAAATCCCCGGTGGCCCCAAAAAATACCAGGATATCTGAATGCGAATGGTTCATTTGGCCGCTCCTTTTTTCTCTAAATGTCCGCCAAAACCAAAACGCATGGCTGAAAGCAATTTGTCCTGATAATCGGCTTCTCCGCGCGAGGCGAACCGTTCGTAAAGTGCCGCCGTCAAAACTGGCACCGGCACGCCTTCATCGATCGCCGCTTTGATGGTCCAGCGGCCTTCACCGGAATCGGAAACGTGCCCTTCGAACTTCACCAGTTTTGGGTCGTCGGCAAGCGCCGACGCAGTCAGGTCCAGCAGCCACGAAGAGATGACGCTGCCGCGCCGCCAAACCTCGGCAACGTCGGCCAAGTGAATCTCGAATTGATAATGTTCCGGGTCGCGCAAAGGCGTCGTTTCGGCATCGGTTTCGCTCTTAACTTTTCCGATGTTGGCGGATTCCAAGACGCCCAGACCTTCGGCATAAGCGGCCATGATGCCGTATTCGATGCCGTTGTGGACCATTTTCACAAAATGGCCCGCGCCATTAGGACCGCAATGCAGATAACCTTGTTCAGCTGTACCGCCAAGCTTTTCGCGTCCGGGCGTCTTAGGGATGTCTCCAATGCCCGGCGCCAGTGTCTTAAAGATAGGGTCCAAGCGCTGCACGACATCCTGCTCGCCACCAATCATCATGCAGTAACCGCGTTCCAAGCCCCAGACGCCGCCGCTCGTGCCCACATCCACATAATGAATATTTTTGGCGGCCAGTTGCTTTGCACGGCGGATGTCATCCACGTAATATGAATTGCCGCCGTCAATGAGGATGTCTCCCGGTTCCAGTAACGGAAGGAAATCAGCAATGGAATGATCCACCACGCCTGCCGGGACCATAAGCCAGATCGCGCGCGGTTTCGCCAATTTCTTCACAAAATCAGCGATGGAATCTGCGCCGGTGGCTTTGTCTTTGGTTAAATCCTTCACCGCGTCTACCGAGCGATCGTAAACGACACATTGATGGCCGCCGCGAATAAGCCGACGCACCATGTTGGCACCCATCCGGCCAAGTCCTACCATTCCTAGTTGCATAATATTTCTCCTTTTTTCTTCTTAATTTTATGTTGTTGAATCTCAGGCCCCATTCTTCATGACGGATGCCTCGTAAATGCTTTGAATGACTGAATCCAATTCCCCGTTGAACTCAGTTTCCGACTGCTGGACCTTCAAGCTGTCGAGCAATGCCCGCGAAAAGCTTGCAATGACTCCATGGTTCCTGCGAAGGCGATTATCCGCTTCCTCGAGCGAATATCCTCCAGACAGCGCAACGACTTTCAGGACCTTCGGATGTTTGACGAAATCGAGATAAAGGTCGTCTTTTTCCGGCAGGGTCAGCTTGAGCATGACGATTTGTCCCGCAGGCAATGCATTCAGCTTTTCAGTGATAGCCGCCTTGAGCAACGCTTCAGCGCCGGATTTATCCGGGCAATGAATGTCCACCTCGGGCTCGATAATAGGAACCAAGCCCGCGGCGATGATTTGCGCCGCTACCTCGAATTGCTGCTTAACAATCGCTTTAACGCCGGCGGCATTGGCCTGTTTTATAAACGAGCGCATTTTGGTCCCGAAAATGTTCTTTGCGTTTGCCCTCTTCAGGAGCGCGGCTAGGTCCGGCATGGGTTTCAACAATTGCACGCCATCGGCTTCAGGGAAAATGCCCTTGTCCACTTTCAAAAACGGCACGACGCGTTTTACGTTCCACAGATAATCCGCCGTGGGCGTTCCCTGGACGTCACGATCCATGGTGCCTTCAAAGAGGATGGCCCCGAGGATACGGTCTCCGTTAAAGCTGGGACTGGTAATGACGCGCGAGCGCATCTGGTGGACCAAATCAAACATCTGTTCTTCATTGGACCAGGCATTTTCCTTGATGCCATAGGCCACCAGCGCCTTGGGGGTACTGCCGCCGCTTTGGTCCAGCGCGGCCAGGAAACCCGGTTGCGCCCTGATTTTGCGTTGCTGTTGCTGCTTTGGATTAAGTGTACTCATATGTTTTTCATCTCCCGATAACGACGAATCAAGTTGTTCGTCGAACTATCATGATTCAGTTTAGGTTCGGACGGACTTTCGAGTTCCGGAATAATGCGTTGAGCGAGGGCTTTGCCAAGTTCCACACCCCATTGATCGAACGAGTTAATGTTCCAGATAACACCTTGCGTGAAAACGCTGTGTTCGTAAAGCGCCACGAGCGCACCGAGTATTTCGGGCGTCAATCGCTCGGCAAGAATTGTGTTGGAAGGACGATTGCCTTCAAAAACGCGATGGGGCACCAGCCAATCCGCCGTGCCTTCAGCTTTGACTTGCTCCGGCGTCTTGCCAAAGGCCAGCGCTTCGGTTTGCGCAAACACATTGGCCATCAGCATGTCATGATGGCGGCCAAGCGGTGTCAGCGCATGTATGAAAGCGATGAAGTCACAAGGAATCAGCCGCGTGCCCTGATGGATCAATTGGTAAAATGAGTGCTGGCCATTGGTACCGGGCTCACCCCAGAAAATTGGGCCGGTGTCGTACTTCACGTGCTTCCCATCGAGCGTGACATGTTTGCCGTTGCTCTCCATTGTCAATTGTTGCAAATAAGCCGGGAAGCGTTTCAGGTATTGTTCATAGGGCAGTACTGCGACGGTCTGGGCGTCAAAAAAGTCGTTGTACCAAACGTTCAACAGGCCCATGAGAACCGGCAGGTTTCTTTCGAATGGTTCCGTATAAAAATGTTCATCCATTTCATGGAAGCCGTGGAGCATGGCGTGAAAATTTTCCGGGCCGATGGCCAGCATTGTTGAAAGTCCGATGGCGGAATCCATCGAGTAACGCCCGCCGACCCAGTCCCAGAAACCGAACATGTTGGCGGTATCAATGCCGAAGGCAGAAACCTTTTCCGCATTTGTCGAAACAGCCACAAAATGCTTTGCCACAGCTTTTTTATCGCCGCCCAATCCTTCCAGGGACCACTTGCGCGCAGTTTCGGCGTTGGTCATGGTCTCCAACGTGGTAAAGGTCTTGGAAGAAACGATGAATAGCGTCTCGGCCGGATTCAGGTCGCGGACCGCCTCCACAAAATCAATGCCGTCCACATTGGACACAAAACGGAACGTCATGTTGCGGTCGCTGTAATGCTTAAGCGCCTCATACGCCATCACGGGGCCAAGGTCGGAACCGCCGATGCCAATGTTGATGACATTGCGGATGGGTTTGCCGGTGTGGCCTTTCCAATCGCCGCTGCGCACCCGGTCCGCAAACGCCGCCATCTTGTCGAGGACGGCGTGGACCTCGGGCACAACGTTTTTGCCATCAACCAGGATGGTGGCATTTTTCGGGGCGCGCAGCGCGATATGCAGCACGGCACGATTTTCAGTGATGTTGATTTTCTCGCCGCTGAACATCGCGTCAATTTTCGCGCGCAGACCCGCTTCTTTGACCAGTTGCAAAAGCAACTTCATCGTTTTGTCATTGATGCGATTTTTTGAATAATCCAGAAACAAACCGGCGCCTTCGGCGGTGAAGTGTTCGCCGCGTTGCTTGTCTTTCGCGAACAAATCGCGCAGATGCAGTTTTCCGATTTGTTTACTATGAGCGGCCAATGCTTTCCAGGCAGGCAATTGGGTAAGTGGTTTAACATTCTTTTTCATTTTCTTAATGTGGTTTTCTTTTTGTATTGTGAAATGATCTCTTTGGTGGTGTCAGCCAATGGCGCGGCCTCACGACGGGACTGGTCATCC
>JASHZU010000414.1 GCA_030042375.1 Verrucomicrobiia bacterium | reverse complement strand
TGGGCATTTCCCTTCGCCAATTCGAAGAGATGAAAGAGCGCGTCGGCGGCAAGACGCGCAAGGCTGCCCCCATTTTCGCCCCCTTGCAGCCCAAAAGCGCCTCGCTCGGAATTATTTTGGGCATTGACCCCTCCCTGCGCGGCACCGGCTTCGGCATTATCGAAATCGCCAATCCGCATCCCCGCACCCTGACGCACGGCACAATTTCCTGCCCGCCGACATGGGAACGTTCCCGCTGCCTCGCGAAAATTTCCGAAACCCTGCGCGCAGAAGTCCAAAAATTTCGCCCGACTATCTGTGTGATTGAGAGCATCTTTTTCGCGCAAAATCTCCAAACGGCTATGATTATGGGCGAGGCGCGAGGCGCGGCGCTCGCGGCGGTGGCCGAACGCGGTATTGAAGTCTATGAAATCGCGCCGCGCAAAGTGAAACAGGCGGTCGTCGGCTATGGCGCGGCCCAAAAATCTGCCGTCGCTAAAATGGTCCAGCGGCTGCTAAACCTCCCTGCCCCTCCTCAGCCTGACGCGGCGGATGCCCTGGCCCTCGCGCTGGCGCATGCCCGCGAAAATTCCCGATACAACCTCACGCCGCCCAAACGTATTTGATGGCATCTGATGATCACCTTTCTTCACGGCAAACTCGTCGAAGCACTGCCTACCCAGGCCATTGTGGACGTCCACGGCGTCGGTTACGAAGTGCTCATTCCGCTGTCCTCGTTCGATAAGCTGCCATCGCCGGGCGGCGATGTGAAGATGCTCACGCAATTGATCGTTCGCGAGGACGCGCATGTGCTTTACGGTTTTATGTCGGCAGCGGAACGTGATTTGTTTCGCCTCTTAATCAATACCGTCTCCGGCATTGGCCCGAAAATCGCGCTGAATATTTTGAGCGGCATTTCGGTAACTGCTTTTCGTGGGGCAGTGGCCAACAGCGACGTCAAATCGTTGTCCCAGATTTCCGGCGTGGGCAAGAAAACCGCCGAGCGCATCGTCGTTGAATTGCGCGATAAAGTCGGTGCGGCCGGTGCATGGGAAGCCGCCAGCGCGCGACGCGCCCTTTCGCCGGACGACCAAAAAATCAACGATGCCGTGCTCGCGCTCATGGCACTGGGCTTTAAACAAATCGAGGCGCACGACGCCGTCCGTTCCGCGCAGGCCATGCTGGGCACCAAGGCAACTGTCGAGGACCTGGTGCGGGCGTGCTTGAAAAAAGGAGCATAATGGCCGTGGCAAATCAGAAATCAGGCGTAGTCATTCCGCACGAGGCAAAATGGCACCAAAAGCTAGCCGCGGCGGTGATTTGTTTCCTGGTTCGCCTGGGAGCAGTGACGATTCGTTTTACTTTCAAGGAAGGCACCGGGCTCCTGCAAGGGAAGTCGCGACAGCGAATTATTTTGGCGATTTGGCACAATCGGTTGGCGCTCTCGGGAATTATGTACCAGCTCTATGCCCGGCAATACGAGCCGGATCGCCGGATCGCCGGGTTGGTAAGTGCCAGCCGCGACGGCGGCCTGCTGGCGGAGATCATGGAAAATTTTGGCATGGTGCCCATACGCGGCTCCTCGTCACGGCGCGGCGCGCAGGGTCTGGTGGAAATGACCACATGCGCCGAGCGCGACTATGACCTCGCCATTACGCCCGACGGCCCACGCGGCCCGTGCTATGAAGTACAGGAGGGCGTCATTACCACCGCGCAGCTTACCGGTCTGCCGATTGTTCCGGTGTCCTATTACCTGAGCTGGAAATTCTGCATCAAAAGCTGGGACCGCTTCCAGGTCCCGCTGCCGTTTACGCGATGTGATGTCATCACCGGGAAACCGATAACCATTCCGCGCGAACTTTCTGATAAACAACGCGAAGAATTCCGGAAACAATTGGAGCAGGCGCTCCGGGAAATCTCGCGCGACTGAATATTCCATGATAAATAATCTTGTAGATCGAGCTTTGAAAATGAATTCGCCGTCTAAATCATCCGCCCAATCCGGCTCAAAAATGACCGAAAGCCCGATGCGCGACCTGGAAGTGCTGATTCGCTCCGGCGCGCCGCTGATTACCGTGGAAAGCAACGAGGAGCCGCAGGTTGTCCGCATGGTGCGCGAAATCGCCCGGAAACTTCAGCTCAAGGCGTTTCGCTGGACGGCCACGGAAGGCTTGCAGGCGTTTGACCCAATGGACCAGCCGGTGAAAACGCCCCAGAAATCCATCGACGTCCTCAATTTCATCAAGACCTCCGCGCACAGTTGCCTGTTTGTGCTCCTTGATTTTCACCCGTTCCTTGACGATACCATCCACGTCCGCAGCCTTAAAGACATCGCGCTTAGCTACGAAAAACATTACTCCACTGTCGTGCTGGTCGGTTACATCGTGCGCGTGCCGCAGGAATTGCGTCCGTTCACGAACAATTTCAAATTTCCCCTGCCCTCGCCGGGAGAATTGCGCCAGATCGTCCATGAAGTCGCTGCCGAATGGGGCGCGGCCAATGATAACCGCGACGTCCAGACCACCAACAAAACGCTCGATTTGCTCGTGCGCAATCTTGCCGGCCTTACCGCAACCGATGCGCGCCGGCTTGCGCTCAAGGCCATCAACGACAACGGCGTTATTTCCGATACCGATATGCCCGAAGTCATGCGCGCAAAATACGAATTACTCGGGCGCGATTCCGTTCTTTCTTTCGAAAACGAAACTGCGCAATTCGCCGAAATCGGCGGTATGAGGCGATTGCGCAGTTGGCTGGAATTGCGAAAAAGTTTCTTCCTGCACGATACACCGGAAGAGCTGGACCCGCCACGCGGCATTTTGCTACTCGGCGTCCAGGGCTGCGGCAAAAGCCTCGCCGCCAAGGCCACCGCGGGAATATTAGGCGTTCCGCTGCTCCGCTTGGACTTTGGCGTTCTTTACAACAAATATTACGGCGAGACCGAGCATAACCTGCGCAAGGCGCTCGATACCGCCGAAGTGATGTCGCCCTGCGTTCTGTGGATTGATGAAATCGAAAAAGGCATCTCCATCCAGGAAGACGACGACGGCCTGTCGCGCCGCATTTTAGGCATGCTGCTGACATGGATGTCTGAGAAACGCCGGCCCGTGTTTCTCGTCGCCACGGCCAATGACATCATGCGCCTGCCACCGGAAATCGTCCGCAAAGGGCGGTTCGACGAAATTTTCTTTGTCGATTTGCCGTCGGAGGAAAACCGCCGCGATATTTGGAAGATTCATTTGACCAAGCGTAACCTCGACCCCGAAGCGCTCGATTTGGATCGGCTAATCAAAGAGACGGAAGGTTTTTCTGGCTCGGAAATCGAGCAGGCCATTGTCTCGGCCATGTACACCGCTCATGCCCAGGGCGCCCAGGTCTCTGAAAAAGAGCTGCTTAACGAGATCAAACAAACCAAGCCGCTCTCGGTGATTATGGCCGAAAAGGTCGAAGAAGTCCGGGACTGGGCCGCCAAGCGTACCGTGCCGTGCGATTGATTCCTCATGATAGCGCGTGTCAGCCTCGAAATCGCGTTGCGGAAGGAATTTGATTATTCGATTCCGCCGGGGTTGCTTGGGCAAATCGAAATCGGGACGCGCGTCCAGGCCCCGTTCGGCGCGCGAAAAATTTTCGGGACCGTCACCGCCCTGGCTGAAGAATCCGCGCACACCAATCTCAAACCCATCCTGCGCATCGTTGGCACGCAGACGCTCATCACGCCCAAAATCTTGAAGCTCGCCCGCTGGATTGGCGAGTATTACTGCTGCGCGCCGGAAATCGCGCTCAAAAGCGTCCTGCCGGAAGTCGTCCGCAAAAAAGAGGAAGGCTGGAAAAAACAATTGTTCGTCCGCGCTTTGCCGTCGCCTGGTGAATTTCCGAAGCTGCCGAGACGCCAGCAGGAAGTCTGGAACATTATCGAAGAACGGCGCGAACTGTCACTGGCCGAACTGCTCGAACTCGCCGAAACCACCACCGCGACCATTCGCAAGCTCGAAGACCGCGGGCTGCTGGAGATTACTTCCGAAATCTCCGAGCGCGATCCCTACGCCCGAGAACATATTCTGCCCTCGCAACCACTTTCGTTAAATGAAGCTCAGGCAAAGGCACTCGCAGCGATTACAACGGTATTTTTCGCGGTGAATAGTGGGACGGGCGTCTCGCCTGTCAGGATTTCTAAACAGCCCGCGTCCCCTGCTGTTCCCTCTCCGCTCCCATCCGATGGGAGGGGAGAGGGTCAGGGTGAGGTGAGGGCTCAGGATAATGCTGCCAAGCCCTCTATTTTTCTCCTCCACGGCGTCACCGGCTCGGGCAAAACGGAAGTCTATCTGCAAGCCATTGCCCATGCGCTGGAACAGGGCAAAGGCGCTATCGTCCTCGTGCCGGAAATTTCGCTCACGCCGCAGACGGTGGAACGGTTCAAAGCGCGGTTCAGCTCCGGCAAATTGCAAACACTCGTGGCCGTGTTGCATTCGCATCTCAGCGCCGGCGAACGGCATGATGAATGGCACAAGATACGCCAGGGCCGCGCGCGGATTGTCATTGGCGCTCGCTCGGCCATTTTCGCGCCGGTGGATCCGGTTGGGCTAATCATCGTGGACGAAGAACACGAGCAAACATACAAGCAGGAGGAAGCGCCACGCTACCACGCCCGTGACGTCGCCATCATGCGCGGACAAATGGAAAATGCCGTGGTCCTGCTCGGCTCAGCCACGCCATCGCTCGAAAGTTATCATAACGCCAAAAAAGGCAAATATGCGCTGCTGGAATTGCCCGAGCGTGTGGACAATCAAAAAATGCCGCGCGTCCGCGTCGTGGACATGCGCCAGGCGGCAGCGAAGGAAAAAGGCAATTTGATTTTCTCGCCGCAGCTCAAGGAAGCTGTTCACCAGCGCCTTGAAAAACAGGAACAAACGATTTTATTTCTCAATCGCCGCGGCTGGGCCACGGCCTTGCAATGCACTCAGTGCGGCTACGTTGCTGAATGCCCGAACTGCAGCGTTTCGATGACCTATCATCGCATCGAGCAAAAGCTGGCCTGTCATATCTGCGGCGAAGTGCAAAAGGTTCCGATGGTTTGTCCGAATGAGAAATGTCGAAATCCTGCCATTCGCTTCTCCGGCACCGGCACACAGCGCGTCGAAGAAACGCTCGCCAAACTTTTTCCCCGGGCCCGCGTGCGGCGCATGGATTCCGACACGATGAAACGCAAAGACGATTATCGCAAAACGCTCGGCGATTTTCGTGCCGGCCGGATTGATATTTTAGTCGGCACGCAGATGATTGCCAAAGGCCTGCATTTCCCAAACGTCAC
>JASHZU010000413.1 GCA_030042375.1 Verrucomicrobiia bacterium | reverse complement strand
CGTTGCCTTGATTAAGGCTTCTTTCAATTCCTCTTCCTTAAATGGCTTGGAGACATAGCCGTCCATACCGGCGGCCATGCACAGTTCGCGGTCGCCTTCCATGGCGCAAGCGGTGAGCGCGATGATGTGGGTGCGTGGAAGATTTTCCGCGCGTTCGATTTCGCGGATTTTTTGGACGGCTTCATAGCCGTCCATTTGGGGCATCTGGCAATCCATTAAAATGACCCGATATTTTTTCTGGCGCCAGGCATCCAACACTTCGATGCCGTTGGCCGCCACATCTACGCGGCAGCCGATTTTTGACAGTTGCCGCATTTCGACAAACTGGCTGATCTGGTTGTCTTCGCCCAGCAGGACTTCAATTCCGTTGAGCACATTCGAGGCATCCGCATTGATTAATTGAGGGCTGGAGGGCGGAGGGAGTGCCGCCATCGCTTTTTGTCTCGGCAGCCGCAACGTGAACCAAAATGTCGAACCCTTGCCGGTAACGCTTTCGACGCCGATTTCGCCGCCCATGAGCTCGGTCAACCGCTTGCATATCGCCAGGCCCAGGCCGGTGCCGCCAAATTTCCGCGTCGTGGACGTGTCCGCCTGGGTAAACGATTGGAATAATTTCTTTTGGGTTTCCTCCGACATCCCGATGCCTGTGTCGTGGATGGAAAAGCGCAGGTGCGATTCATCCCCGGTTTGCCCAAGTTGCGTGATTTCCAGCGTCACCGCGCCCTTCGAAGTAAACTTAACGGCGTTGCCCAAAAGATTGAGCAGCACCTGCCGCAGCCGCGAGGGATCGCCAATGAGCTGACCTCCAATCTCCGGCGCGATGGAATACTCGAGCGCCAGTTTTTTCTCCCGGGCGCGTGGCGCGAGCAGTTCAATGGCGCCTTTGACTGTCTGGCGCAAATCAAATTCCACGTGCTCAATGGACATTTTGCCCGCTTCGATTTTCGAGAAATCCAGGATGTCGTTGATAATCACCAGCAGCGCATCGGCGCTCACCTGGATGGTCTGGACATAATCGCGTTGCTCGGCTGTGAGCGGAGTGTCCAGAAGCAAGTTAGCCATGCCCACGACGCCATTCATTGGGGTGCGGATTTCATGGCTCATATTCGCGAGAAATTCGCTCTTGGCTTTATTGGCCACCAGGGCGCCTTCAGCCATGTGCTGGGCCTTTTCGGTAGCGATCTTCAAAAGGTTGTTCGCCGTGGCCAGGTCCAGGTTGGTTTTTTCCAATTCAGCGGTCCGCTCATGCACCATTTTTTCCAGGTCTTCGAGGCGCAGCTTTGCCTGGAAATAGAGATGCCATTTTTCAGTCATCGAAATCGCCAGTTGTAGCACTTCGATGTTGTCGAAAGGCTTTTTCAAAATCACCAGCCGGTCGGAATAGCCGAGCTTTTTTAGCATGTCTTCCCATGAATAATCCGAATAGGCGGTGCAGATGACCACTTGCAGGTCGGGATATTTTTGCCAGATTTGCGAGGTGGTTTCGACGCCGTCCCAGCCCGGAGGCATGCGCACGTCCACAAACGCCATGGCATAAGGTCGCCCTTCCTGGAGACTTTTCTCAATCGCCTGGAGCCCTTCCTGTCCCTGCAAAGCCGAATCAATTTCAAAGTGGGGCAGCTCCGATTTCACCACTTCGCTGCCAAATAATTGGGCTTCCGCTTTGGTCAAAAAGTCCGTCTCCGCGGCTTTCTTCCCCAGGATTTTTTTGAAGTCTTCGTGAATAGCCTTGTTATCGTCAATGACAAGGATGCGATGATTCGCGTCATTATTTGAGGTGCTCATACGTTGCCTGTTTTCTTGGTGTTAACCGGAAGTTCCAAAGTAAAGGTAGCGCCGCGCCCTGTTCCCTCGCTGGATGCCGACAGCGCCCCGCCCAGTTCCTTGGCCACAATCGCACCGTTATGCAGCCCGAAGCCATGCCCTTCTTTGCGCGTGGTAAAGCCATGGTTGAAAATGCGCGTTAAATTTTCCGGCGCAATGCCGATGCCGTTATCAATCACGGAGATTTTGACGCGGCCATCGCCATTGGAAACCCGCAGGGTGATTTGTTTGTCGCCTGTTCCCAAATCATCGCAGGCATACTTGGCGTTGCGAATGAGATTGACGAGGATCTGGAGCACTTTGTGTTTCTCGGTAATCACCGGCGGAACATCCGCAAAGTCGCGCACGATTTTTATATTATGGCGGGTCAGCGCGCCTTTGTTTAACTGCAAAGCATCTTCGACCAGCCCTGCCACCGGCAGGTTTTCCACCACGCCAACAGTTTTGGCATAGTTCTGCTGGGTCGTGACAATATCCTTGATGTGCATGATATTGCCGGCCAGGGATTTCACTTCCTCCATGATTTCATTTTGTTCTTTCTCCAGGTGGGTGGCCAGGCTGGCCAGGTAAGCTGGTAACTGTTTCCCCTTGGCATCGTTGGCGAAGAAATCTCCCAGGTTGCTTTCATGCTCCTTGATCAGGGCCACCACCTTGGTCAGGCTGCTTGCCCTCGATTTCCGGATTTTGTCCGCAATCACCGAACTGGAAACATTCACGCTGTTTAAAACATTCCCCACGTTGTGCAAAACGCTGGTTGCCACCTCGGCCATGCCGGCCTGGCGCGAAGCATCCACCAATTGCCGGTGAACCTGTTCGAGTTTTCCCTCGGCTTCTTTCAGGGCTGTGATGTCCTTGGAGATGCCAAACGTGCCGACGATTTTGCCGTCGGCATTGCGCATGGGCATTTTGGTCGTAAGCGCCCAGGTGACGCTGCCGTCCGGCCAGGTTTCCTTTTCCACCTTGCCTACCAGGGGCTCGCCCGTTTTGATAATCTTCCGCTCATCTTCCAAAGCAGCCGAACCATGTTCTTCGGAAAAAAAATCCCGGTCACTCTTGCCAATCAAGTCGGAGGGCTTTTCCACTTTAAACGGCGTAATCATGCTCGTGCTGACGCGAACAAATTTAGATTCAAGGTCTTTGAAATAAATTCTGTCCTCGGAACAGGTCATGAGAGTGTTTAAGAGGTCGCGCTCATAGGCCAGGGCGGCTTCCGCCCGCTTGTTGAGCATGTTATCCATCATGATGCCCTGTGTGCCCACGATATTGCCGCCGGCATCAAACGCCGCGCACTTGACCACATGTAAAAAGAATTCTTCGCCGTTCGGACGAGAGTAGGCTTCTTCCACCTCAATCAATTCGCCGGTGCGCATGATTTCCTGGTGGTCTTTCGTCCCGCCTTTCAGCAGTCCTGCCTCATGGGCATCCCGGGCGGCGCTGACCGCGAGTTCATCCGGCCTCCGCCCAAGGATTTCCTCCCGGGTTTTGCCCCGGAGCTTGCAGAATTCGGAATTGACGAAAATATAGCGCCCCTCCACGTCTTTGCGAAAAATCCCTACTGGCAACTGCTCGACCACTAATTGAGAAAGTGCATCCGGTTCCAGGTCGTCGGGTTTGGTGTGGCCATTATTCATGAGTCTAGAATGAACCGGTTTGAGCAGTTTCTATTCCACCCAAGGCCCTGCTTAAATCCTGCGGAGTCTGAACGCAAGCTGTTTATAGGCAATGGATTACCTGATGGATATTCCTGCCTAAAAACTGAAAAAACGGACAGCTTTTGAAGCTGTCTAGAAAATTAACACCCCGCCCGAACTCGGATAAACCCTTGCCGGAGAGGGGGGAATGGCGGCCGCGTCCAGCCGCCATCCATTCTCCGACAAATTCCCGTCATTTCGGGCTGGCTACAAACCCGTCCGTGTTCAGGTTGGTATCCACATAAAAACCGACCAATTGGCCGTGATCATTGATTCCATTGGCGACGGTTGTGCCCACACCTTCGGGGTCATCTACGGAAGTCCAGTGGCCGTTGTCATAAACGAAACCATGACTTAGGCTGTTTGTGTCGAGATAAGAGCCTACGACCTGGTCGGCATTATTTATCCCGAGTGCCTGGGTAAACATGGAATTCGGATAGTTCAACGTTTGGAGTTCGCCCTGGGAGGTCAAAACAAAGCCGTGGTTGATATTGGTGGAGTCAATGTAAAAACCGCAGATGATTTGTTTATTGTTGATACCCGTGGCTTGCGCGCTCACGGCACCGGGAAGTGTCAGCGAGAGAAATACCTGGCTGCCGGCGTTATAGATATAAGGATGAAAATTGCCGTTGGTATCGGCATAATATCCCGCCGCCTGGTTGTAATTGTTGACACCGAGCAGTTGGTTAAATGATGTGCCGGGGAAATCCACGGTAATGAACATTCCGTTGGATTCCATAAACCCATGGTTGGTGTTACCGTCATCAATGTAAAAGCCGTCCGTGGTGAAAACCTTGTTATTGTTGATGCCGACCACCTGCGTTTGTGCTGCGCCGGGGAAATTCTCCAGCGTGAAGGTGTCCGGCAGCGTGAGTGTTAACCCCACGAAATTCGAGGAGTTGTGATAACCGACAATGCGGTCCGCGTTGTTGACGCCCAGCAACTGGAGGAAGTTGTCGCCCGGATAGACCAGGTTGCGAAACGAATACTGTTGTCCGGCATAGGCCGGCGCTGTCAGGAAGGCCAGGACGGTAAGTCCGAGGGCCAGGGCAATGCCGTATTTTGTACAGGCTCGATGATGGGATGTGGGATGTGGTTTCATAGTTTTGTGCGCTGTTATTTGGTTGTTATTTGTTTGGTTGATTGCAGACTTTGGGTCTGTTTGCCCGCCGTATGGTGGGACGCGGCGAGAAAAGCCGGCGAGGGCGCTCCTCCACAAACGCTTGCAAATTTGCGGCCCCCCAAATCGTTGTTGGTTCATCTTTAGTTGCATAACCGTAACCATTTCGTTTTGATGAGACGCGGGTAGATTCAAAAAGGTGATATACTTAGTTCCTATGATGGCGATAGGAGTCGCCTATGGTTGGTCCCGCCCATTGCCGGAAGCGGTCATAAGCCATCGCCTGCCGGTGATGAATAAATAATAGTTTGAAATGAAAACGCGGCATGGCCGGCGGGGTGGGAATGGCGGCAGGGAAATGGACCGACGCTTCAAAACTTATGGCAATTCGGACCCCGGTTGTATTGATGTTCGTTTTCATTTTCGTCTTCGCTTCGGTTGTTTTGTCACATTCAAATGTTTGCTTGAGCGTTTTAAATCGCATAAGATGGCCAGTGTCCTTTTTAGGCGTTTACTAATAAGAAAAGAAATACTTAGTTCCTATCCATGTGATAGGTGGTGCCTATGGAAATTCACCAGTTGCGATATTTTGTCGCCGTTGCCGAAGAGGCAAACTTTTCGCGCGCAGCCGACAAGGTCCATGTGTCGCAGCCTTCGTTAAGTCAACAAATCCAGAAGCTGGAGGATGAAGTGGGCCAGCCGCTGTTTGACCGCCTGCCGCGTTCCGTGGTGTTGACCGAGGCGGGAAAACGTTTCCTGGGTTCCGCACGCCAGATTCTGGCGAACCTCGCCGATGCCCAGCGTTGCGTGGATGAGTGCAAAGGCGAAGCCGTGGGCAAACTGGTGATTGGAGCCATCCC
>JASHZU010000412.1 GCA_030042375.1 Verrucomicrobiia bacterium | reverse complement strand
TGGCCGATGCCTTGAAGCAGGCGCAGACGAAAATGAGCGGCGGAGCAACGGGGAATCAGTGAATATTTTGGGTGCATTCGGCCGCGTTCACGGTTAAAACATCCGGCGCATTATGAACCAACTCGAAAATCAGATTGCTGTCGTGACGGGCGCGGGCCGGGGAATTGGCCGCGCTATTGCCCTGAAATTTGCCCAGGCGGGCGCCAATGTCGTGTGCGTTTCGCGCACGCAGGAAAATTCCGAAAAGGTGGCGGGGGAGGTCACCGCGCTGGGCCGGAAGGCATGGGCGCTGGCCGTGGATGTGGCGGACGCCAAAGCCGTCAAGGCCGCCGCGGAAAAAATCCTCGCCGACTGCGGCAAGGTCGACATCCTCGTGAATAATGCCGGCGTCACACGCGACGGCCTGCTCATGCGCATGAGCGACGAGGATTGGGACGCCGTGCTGAACACCAACCTCAAAGGCGCGTTCCATTTTACCCGGGAGCTTTTCCGCATCTTCGCCAAGCAGCGCGCCGGTCGGATCATCAATATTTCCTCGGTCATCGGCCTCATCGGCAACCCGGGGCAATGCAATTACGCGGCGAGCAAGGCGGGATTGATTGGGTTCACACAATCAATTGCGAAGGAACTGGCTTCGCGGAGCGTCACGGTCAACGCCATTGCACCCGGTTTTATCGAGACGGATATGACTTCGGATTTGAGCGAGGAGCTGAAGGGCCACATTTTGAAAGCGATTCCCATGGGCAAATTCGGCGCGGCGGAGGACATCGCCGGGGCGGCGCTCTTCCTGGCGAGCCCGGCGGCGCGTTATATTACCGGCCAGGTTTTGACTGTGGACGGCGGGATGGTAATGTAATTGTATCTTCCTCATTCTCATCCTCTTCCTTCTTGAGAATGAGGTGAGGAAGAAAAAATTTTACATTCAGGGCTTGACGAGTCCGCGCCCATCCCTTACAGACAAGGCACGATTATTTTATGGCAGACAAACCAATTGACATACGTGTACGGGACATCATCGTCGAACAACTTGGCGTGAAGCCCGATCAAGTGACGCCCGAGGCCAAATTCATTGAGGATTTGGGCGCCGATTCCCTCGATACTGTTGAGCTCATCATGGCTCTGGAAGAGGAATTTGGCATCGAAGTGCCTGATGAACAGGCCGAAAAACTCCTGACCGTCGGCGACGTGGTCAAATATATCGAAGAACATCAAAAATAGTTGCGGCTTTTCCCACTTCAGGGCAGTTTGGCAGACAGGCTCAAACTGCCCTTTTTTAATTTATGGCTAGTAATTCAGCAGACCGGCGGGTCGTCATCACAGGCCTGGGCCTCGTCACCCCCCTGGGGAATGAGGTGGAGACGTTTTGGAAACGCATCGTTGCCGGCGAATGCGGCATTGATAAAATTACGTCGTTTGACACAACGCCCTATGACACCAAAATCGCCGGCGAAGTCAGGGACTTTGACCCGGTGCCGGCATTTCCTTCGCCCAAGGAAGTGCGGCGGGCAGACCGTTTTTCGCAATTCGGCGTGTATGCGGCGTGGAAGGCGCTGAAGGATTCCGGCCTGGACCTGCATAAGGAAAATCGCGATGAGATCGGCGTCATCGTTGGCTCGGGCATCGGCGGGTTGGAAACCACCGCTGAACAGCACCAAATCCTGCTGAACCGCGGGCCGGGACGCCTCTCGCCGTTCATGATTCCGATGCTCATTTCGAACATGGCGTCGGGCTTGATTTCCATGTTCTTTGAGCTGCGCGGGCCGAATTTTTCCACCTGCTCCGCCTGCGCCACGGCGAACCATGCCATTGGCGAGGCCTGGCGCGCGATTAAGATGGGCGATGCCGAAGTGATGGTGGCCGGCGGCGCCGAGGCCACAGTCGTGCCCATCGGTATCGGCGGATTTTGCGCCATGAAAGCCATGAGCACGCGCAACGACGATCCCAAACATGCTTCACGGCCGTTTGATAAAGAACGCGACGGCTTTGTCATGGGCGAAGGCTCGGGCATTTTGGTGCTGGAGGAATTGGAACGCGCCAAAAAGCGCGGGGCAAAGATTTATTGCGAAGTAGTCGGCTATGGCAATACGGCGGACGCTTACCATTTGACGGCGCCCGCACCGGAAGGCGAAGGCGCGGCGCGCTGCATGAAGATGGCTTTGCGCAACGGCAACCTGAAACTGGAAGACGTCAACTACATCAACGCCCACGGCACTTCCACGCCGCAAGGCGACGTCTGCGAAACGCAGGCCATCAAAACGGTTTTTGGCCCGCACGCAAAAAAAATCGCCGTCAGTTCCACCAAAGGCGCGACCGGCCACATGCTCGGCGCGGCGGGTGCAGTGGAAATGACCGTCTGCGCGCTGGCGCTTTATCATGGCATCGCGCCGCCGACGATCAATTACCAGGTGCCCGATCCCGAATGCGATTTGGATTATGTGCCCAATACAGCGCGCGAGATGAAAATCACCGCCGCCATTAACAACTCCTTCGGCTTCGGCGGGCATAACGCCAGCATCGCGGCGAAGAAGTTTGAGGGGTAACCATTGCTTTTGGAAAATGGGGCGATGAATTTTCTCTCACTCATTGAATCCAAACGCGAAGGCAAAACGCTCGCGCCCGAAGAAATTCAAAGTTTCATCCGCGAATTTACCGCCGGGCGCATTCCCGATTACCAAATGGCCGCGATGCTCATGGCCATTTATTTTCGCGGCCTCAATGCCGCCGAAACACGCGCGCTCACGCTCGCCATGCGCGATTCCGGCGATGTCCTGAAATTTCCCACCGACCCGCGCCCGCTGGTGGACAAACATTCCACCGGCGGCATCGGCGATAAGGTTTCGCTCCCGCTTTCGCCGCTACTCGCGTGCCTGGGTTTTCGCGTGCCGATGATTTCCGGTCGCGGCCTGGGCATCACCGGCGGTACGCTGGACAAATTGGATTCCATTCCCGGTTTCAAAACGCTCCTGCCAGTCGAACAAATTGTCGCGCAGGTCCAAAAAATCGGCTGCGTGATTTGCGGCCAGACGGATGCCATGGTCCCGGCGGACAAAAAAATTTATGCCCTCCGCGACGCCAGCGGGACCGTTCCATCCATCCCGCTCATCGTCGCGTCCATCCTTTCGAAAAAGCTCGCTGAAAATTTGGACGCGATGATTCTGGACGTGAAATTCGGTTGCGCGGCGTTCATGCAGACCAAGCCGGATGCCCGCAAACTGGCCCAGGCCATGGTCACACTGGCGAATGATTGCGGCGTGAAAACGCGCGCGATTTTGACGGACATGAACACGCCGCTGGGCCGCGCGGCGGGCAACTGGCTGGAAGTCAAAGAATCGGTCGCGTGTCTTGAACCTCAAAGTGACCACGATTTGCCGATTGATGACCTGCGCTCGCTCGTGCTGGTTTGCGCGGCACATTTGTTGGTCCAGACGGGCAAAGCCGGGACATTGAGTGCCGCGAAAAAAAGGGCGGAGGATTGCCTGGACTCCGGCGCGCCGCGGAAAAAATTCGATGAGATGCTCCGGGTGCAGGGCGCGGACCTGGAGGCATTTTATAAAAAACTTTCACGGGACGTGATCGCCCCTGTAGTCGTTGAATTGAAATCGCCCCGCGCTGGTTTTGTTTCGCGATGCGATGCGCAAATTATCGGCGAGGCCATTCGTGACCTGGGCGGCGGGCGGCTCACGAAAGATTCGGTGATTCATTATGATGTCGGCATTGACCGGATGATGAAGCCGGGCGAGCGTGTGGAAAAAAATTCTCCCCTGGCCCGCATCCATGCGGCTTCAAAGGCTCAGGGTGATGCAGCACTCATCCAGATCAAAGCGGCCTTTGAAATCTCTGCCCGGAAGCCGAAGGTGACGGCATTGGTGGCCGAATAATCCGCGCGTTACGCGGCCGCGGTGCTTAATTGGGGCTGGGGCTGGACTGGGCGAATAGGGCTGGTTTTGGCAACCCGCAATTCCGGGGCGGCGTTGCGCCGGATTTCGCCGACACTCTTGATGCCATTTTTCTGCCGCCATTTGCCGGGGCTGGTGCCAAAGCGGCGCGTGAACATCTGGTTAAACAGACTCAGGGATTTGTAACCGCTCTCGAAAGCCACTTCCACCACTTTGGATTTGCTCGTAGCCAGCAGTTCGCGCGCCCGGCCCAGCCGGATTTCCGCGCGCTTGTCGGAAAACGACATGCCCATGAATTCGTAAAAAATCCGGCTCAAATGCCGCGGCGTGCAGCGGGTGGTGCGCGCGAGTTCTTCAAAGCTCATTTCCGCCAGCAAGTCCGGCGGCGCGGCCACTAAAAAAGAACGCAGCCGTTCCCGGGCATCGCCGCTCTGCGGCACTGGCGCGGGTTGCTCCAATTTTTTCCCGAAAATGTCGACGAAAAGCTGGAGCAACATCAAGCGGAACGACAGGGCGCTGGGATTATTGCTGGCGTAGAGCTCGCGCATTTTCACCGCGACGGGACTGGAGGCTGGAAAAATTTGAAAGGCCAGTTCCGGCTGGGACGCCGCTTGCTTGAGGAAATCCTGTTCGCTAAGCGTGATCAGCCCGGTCAGGCGCGCCGGCGTGACACTAAAAGAATACAGCGACATGCTGTTTAACTGGCTGGCGCGGATGCGTCCCTGGCCGTCCCCGCAGACGAGGAGCACGGCGCCGGTTTTCAAATCAACACTGGTTTGCGCCTGCAACCAGTAGCCCATTCCTGCTTCGACTTGAATCAGGGACCAATCAAACGGTTTGGGCAGCCATTCCTTGCCAGGTAAGATACAGCACTCCCTGATGGCCAGGTGAGTTGCATACGAATCGTCGAGCCTGTTCATATTCGCAATTTCAAAAAACTCCGCCTTTGGTTTTGCGGAAGGAGAAACAGTTTTACAGGTAATGTGTTACGAACCCATGGCGATTTTGAAAAAGAAATGAAACTCCAAACTTGTCCATAACCGCCACTATTACCGTTTCTTTGCTGTCCATCGTTACGGAATTGTCACAATTCTGACAGGAATCCGTAATAGAGTTGCCCGACCCTTCACGGTCGTGGATTTTTCGGTAAACCTTAGCAATCCCACTGCCCCCAGGATGGTAGCGGCGGTGTCTTCTTTCTTTCGTCCCAGCCCGGGATACCGATTACTCCTGCTCCTCTTTTTCACGGCGATTTTTTTGGTCAACACTGTGCCTGCAGATGCACAAATTGTCGGCAGTTCCGGACTGATGGGCGTCACGACCGCTCCTGCGGGGCCACGGTTCAGGGTCACTGGCTACATGGTAGATGACAACGGGCTGCTGCCCATGAATGTCTGGCTTCCCCTGCTTTCCAAATACACCGGCCCGGATGTCAGCCTGGACGAAATCGTAAAAGCCGCGTCCGCCCTCCAGGATCAATATCGCGATCATGGCTACCCCAAGACGAGTATTGCCTTTGCAAAAGAACAGATAAAAGACGGCATCGTCACCTTCAATGTTTTTCAAACGGCAATTCCGCAAATCGTCATCTCAGGCGTTCGTTATTCTTCCGCGCCGAACTCCGGAAATGGTTCCATGCTGCCGGGCATCTCGCCGGTCCTGGTCCCGCAAACGGCTACTCCTCCCGTGGCTACCACCGCTCCCGTGGCGAAAGCTCCGCCTGCGGCCCCGGCTGTCCCGGCGAAACCGGCCACGCCCGAGCAAATCGCCGCGGCGCGCGCGGCCTTATTCGCGGAAATCACAAAACTGGCTACGGAGAAAACGGACACGCGCATTCACGTCATCTCCACCAATGCCGGACCACATTTCGCAGTGGAACATTATGTCATTGAGGGCAACACCGTGCTGACGCCCCTCGAGATAGCGCAGGTTTTGACGAACATTGACGGCGCGTTTGGGACGAATGTGAGCTTTGAAGGCATTCGCACAGTGGTGCAGGAACTCCAGAAAGAGTACCGCGACCGCGGCTATATCACGATCGCGGTAGGATTGCCGCAGCAAAAATTGACGAACGCGACAGTGAAAGTGCAGGTGACCGAAGGATGGCTGACGTCGATTTATGTCACCGGCAACAACTGGTTTGGTTCCAACAATGTCATGCGCGCCCTGCCCAGCCTGCACACCAACATCCTGCTCAACCAAAATATTTTCCAGACGGAATTAAACCGCGCCAATGCCAACCAGGACCGGCAGATTTATCCGGTCATCGGGCCGGGCCCGGACCCGGGCTCCAGCGAACTGACCCTGAAAGTCATCGACCAATTACCGGTTCACGGCAAGCTGGACTTCAACAATCAAAATACTCCCGGCACGCCGGACATGCGCATCAATGCCTCCGCCGTGGACAACAACGTGTGGGATTGGGAGCACTCGGTGGGCGTGCAATATGGTTTCTCCCCCCAGGAATATAAAGCCGGAGATGGCTGGCCGTTTTATGACCTGCCGCTGGTGGCCAATTACAGCGGCTTCTACCGCCTGCCCCTCGGCGCGCCGCAGAGCATCGCCAACACGGTCCAGGCCAGTCCCGGAAGCTTTGGATACAGCGAAGCGCAGCGCCGTTTTAATCTGCCTCCGCCTTCCGGCCAAACAGAATTGAACCTGTATGCCAGCCGATCCACCATCGATACCGGCGTGGAAGACCTGTTCAACGGAACCATCCTGGATGAACCCGGCCAGCAAATCATCACCCGCCAGGAAGACCAGGAAGGCATTACGATCAATGAAGACCTCGGATTCCAGTTGAGCAAGCCGTTGCCCCCGATGCAAGCAATCTCGTCCACCGTCTCCGGGGGATTTGATTTCAAGGTCTTTCAACAATCGAACGCTAAAACAAACTACTTCACGGATACCACTTACACGACCGGCCCCAACGGAACGACCAACGTCGCAACCAGCACCGAATCCGAAGTCACGCCCGTCACAGCACAACGGGTGGACTATCTGCCCCTGCAAATCGGTTACAATGCCAGTGGAAACGATTTTTTTGGACCGATGACCGCAGGCCTGCAACTGAATGTTAATCTTTGGTTCGACAGTTCAACGATTTTCACCGCCCCAACCAATACGCCGAAAAATATCTATGGACTTCAGAGTCTCCAGGGCATCACTGGTTCCAGGGAATCGACCGGGCATTGGGTCATTCTCCGGCCCAGCTTTTCGCAATCCATTATCAGCCCGGGCAATTGGACGACCGCATTACGATTGAACGGCCAATGGGCCAGCGAACCGCTAATCTCCAATGAACAATTTGGCATTGGCGGCGTTAATAGCGTCCGGGGTTATCATGAAGGCGAAATCTTTGGCGACTGCGGCTGGGATATGCAGCTGGAGGAGGACACCCCGCCACATATCGTGGGCATGGTTTATGATGGCACGCCGTTGACTGTGAGCGCCAAGGTTTACACGGATGCCGCCACGGCTTATCTGCTCGACCCGCCCGCGGAAACCCCCTCCGCCACCCAACTTTGGAGCACCGGTTTTGGGATCTCTGCGGCGGTGGGTTCCCATTGGTCGGCCCAATTTTTATTTTCACTGCCGCTCATCAGCACGTCCCTGGTGCC
>JASHZU010000053.1 GCA_030042375.1 Verrucomicrobiia bacterium | reverse complement strand
CTTGGCCGCGCGGTCCAGGGCGTCCAGCGCGGCGTCATAATCCCCCTCGGTAAATTTCACGCGGCCCAGCACCGATAAATTAAACGCATCATCAGGCGCTTGCGCCACTGCGGCAGTAATATGCTTGTCCGCATCGGTGATTTTGTCTTCTTGAATTTCAATCGAGGCAAGGTTGGCCAGCGCGATGGGGTTGTTTTGGTCGTGGTTCAAAATTTGTTGGTAGTCTGCCGCGGCCTTGTCGTACTCGCCGTTCGTGAAATAATTTTGGGCTTCGGCCACCAGCATGGCCGAGCCGGCCGGCAGCTCATGGATGGATTTTTTCTCAGCGTCCGGGTTGGCCGCGGGCGTTTCCGGCTGGAACAGGGCCAGTTCCTGTGACGTGAACGGAACGGGTTGCGCTTCATCCACCTCCACGCGTGCGCGGAGCGTTTCCACCTGTTGCGCCAGGTCGTCAATTTGCGCCGCTGTGGCCTGGTTTTTGCGCCCGTAAAGTTTGGTGTTCGCCTCGCCTAACTGCGCCAGCAAATTGTCCCGCTCAAGTTTCAACTCGGCAATCTGTGATTGCAAATCGGCCACGTTCGTGTCCGTTTGGGCGGTGACAGTCGACACGGACGCTTCCTGCATTTGCCGGATGCGGTTTTCCAGGGCTGCTTTTTCCAGCGATGTCTCCGTGTTTTGTGCCTGCAATTGCGCAATCTGCTGCTGAGCGGCGGCCAAATCTCCGCTGCCTTTTTCGACCGGTGCGGGAACAGGAACCGTGGTTGTGGAGGGCAGGTTGCCCATTGCCATTTCTTTTTTGAGCAGGGCGTTTTCCTCGCGCAACGCTTCCGCCGTGTCCGCTTCCGTGGTCAACACCTGCACCCGCGCCTCCAGCGACTGGTTTTCTTTGGCGAGCGAGGCGGCGAGCGCGGTTTGCTGCGCCAGTGACGCTTGGATTTGCGCGCTGGCCTGCATCGCGTTGGTGGCTTGCGCCAAAGACGCCTTGAGCAATTCATTTTGTTTCGCAAGGTCGCGGACCTGCGATTGCACCTGGGCAAACGCCTCCGCACTCACCGTGGCCGGTTGTACGCCGAGAGCTTCCTTAAGTTTGTTTTGCAGCGAGTCATTGTCCGCCTGCAATTGGCGGATTTGCGCGTTGAGCGAATCGACCTGCGATTGCACGGCTGTTGGCGCCGGCGTGGGCACGACCGCGACGCTTTGGGTTTCGGGTGCGGCATTGGTGGTCTCGGCCGGCTGAGGTGTGAGCGCGGAGATTTTTTGGGCGAGATAATTCAGCCGGAAATTGACAATTTTCGGATTCCAATCCCCATAGACGGTTTGGAATCTTTGCAGCTCGCTTTGGGCTTCCTGGTACTCCGCCAGCGCTTTGTCCCGCTGGCCGGCGTCTTCGTAGGAATCGCCCTGCTGGATCAGCGTGTAGATGATAACATACTGGTCATCCGGATTATCCTGGGCGCGAACGGCGGGTATCGCGACAAGAAGGCTAATGGCAACAGCCGCAAAAAATTTCATACTGCTAACATATTCAAATCAATCGTTTTTGGCAAAAGGAACGTGACAGATTTATCTATCACCGCCAGCCTGGCACTGAAAGGCGTTTTGGATTCTGCCTCGCTTTTCCGACGGTACTTTCTAAAATAATGAACTGATTCAAAACGATTGCCCATGATTCAGGCTTCAGAAACCAAACACACTTCGTCCGGTTATCCTCCCTGGGTAAACAATGCCATCTTTGGTATCACTTGCGCCCTGGTTATTGGGGTTTTTGCGTGCACTGCAAAAACAGGATTTCGGCAGTTGTCACATCCCGGCACCCAAAACTCTTACTACAATCTGCTGGTCCAGGGTTTCCAGGCTGGACAGCTTAACCTAAAAAAAGATGCGCCGCCCCAGCTTACCCAGGTCTCAGATCCATACAATCCGGCGCTCAATGCTCCTTACGTCAGCGACGTCGTAGATACTTCTTACTATAAGGGAAAATTGTATTTATATTATGGGGTTGCACCGGTCGTGGTGCTTTTATGGCCTTACGCGGCCATAACGGGCAATTATCTCTCGGACAAAGCAGCCGTCATCGTGTTCTTTTCCATAGGTTTTCTGGCTGCCGCATGGATTTTGCGGGCAGCGTGGCGGCGTTATTTTCCAGAGACACCTTTATTGGCCCTGATTGCAGGGATGCTGGCTTTTGGCGCAGCGATTGGCGCGGTGGAAGCAGGATCCCTCTGGTGTGATATTTATGAGGTGGCAGAAACCTGCGCTTTCGCCTTTACGATGCTCGCGCTGGCGGGCATTTGGGCCGCCCTGCATGACCCGAAGCGTTCGATTCGATGGACGATTCTGGCAAGTTTGACGTACGGTCTGGCCATCGCTTCGCGGCCCACATTGTTGTTTGGGGCAATCATCCTCCCGCTGCCGGCGGTATGGGCATGGTATAATGGTGGTGGCGCAAATTCGCGTCTGCGCGCCGGTTTTCTGCTGACGGCTGCCATCACCCCAATCACGCTTATCGGATGCGGGATGATGCTTTATAACCTGATGCGATTCGGTAATCCGTTCGAGTTTGGGATACATTATGTGTTGCAAAGCGTGTTCGACGCAAAGACTGCGCGGCAAATCAGCCTGCACTATGCCTGGTACAATTCCCGTTACTATTTTTGGGCACCGCTAAAATGGAGCGGTCATTTTCCCTTTTTTCAACCCCCCTACATGCCCCAGCCGCCGCCAGGTTATGAGGCATCTGCGGACAAATATTACGGTGGCATTATGTTTATCAGCATCATGGGCTGGGCGGCCCTGGCTGGGCCGCTCTTATGGAAGCAATCCGTAGGGAATGAGCTTGCCCGGTTGCGTTATTTCACAGCAGCACTTTCGCTGGTATTTGTCGTATGCGCACTTTTCACCTGCCTTTTCTTTTCGGCCACCACGCGCTATGAACTGGATTTTGCGCCGGTTTTATGGCTGTTGGCAGTTGTCAGCACATTTTGCCTGGGGCGCGCAATCCCGTCGGCGATTGGATTTCGAGCCGCTCGTGGCGCCTGCTATTTGCTGTTAAGCGGGTCAATCATCGTGAGCCTGCTGGTGAGCATAAAAGCGCACGCCGATGCCAATTATTATATCGCCAACGCCTTTGCCCGGGGCGGTGGCACGGATGAAGCAATTGTATACTTCCAAAAAGCCTTCGCGCTGGAACCGCGGTCGGCCGATTCTCATGCCGGTTTGGGCACCGCTTATTATTTGCAAAACCAATTGGATGAGGCGATTACCCAATATCAAATTGCTTTTGATATTCAAACGAATTTCGCGGAGGCCATGGCTGCTCACAATAACCTGGCTTATTGCTTCCTCAAAAAGGGACGGATTAACGAAGCCATTGCCCAGTTCCAAAAAGTCCTAAACCTCAAGCCGGATTTCGCTGAAGCCCATAACGCCCTGGGCGACTGCTTTTTCCAATCCGGCAGGATGGACGACGCCATCGCCCAATATCAACAGGCTTTGAAAATCAAGCCGGACTTTGCCGAGGCCCACAATAACCTTGGCTATTGCTTTGTTCTTACCGGGCGCATGAAGGAAGCCATTATCCAGTTTCAAAAAGCGCTGGAGATTAAACCGGATTTCGCCGAAGCCTGCTACAATCTCGGTTATTGTTTGCTTCAAACGGGGCAGGTGGACGATGCCATTGTTCAATTTCAAAAGGCCATTGAACTGAACCCGCGGTTCGCGCAAGCGTACAAAAGCCTCGGCAATGCCTTTCAACAAAAAGGGATGGCCGCGCAAGCAGCGGCCGCTTATCAAAAGGCCGCTCAACTCGGCTCAAAATGACACGGATTCGTCACATTGGCCCGAATTGACAGCCGGTATGGCTTTTGCTACTCTTCCCACCCAAGGCCATGAGCGTCTCGTTAAATCAACATGTTCTGGTGTTGAACCGGCTGTGGCAGGCGGTCAATGTCTGCACGGCCCGGCGCGCACTGACTTTGCTTTTCCAGGGGCACGCTCAGGTGGTGCTCAATGCCGATGACGGCTCGTTCCGCACCTTCAACTTCAGCGAATGGCGCGACCTTTCCGAAAATGCCCCGCACGACGAGGCCATCCACGCCATATCATTTCGCATCCGTGTGCCGCGAATCATCCTGCTTTTGATTTACGATCGTTTGCCGAAGAAAGAAGTCAAATTCACGCGCCATAACATTTTCGAACGCGACAAAAACACCTGCCAATATTGCGGCGTGGTGTTTGAGCGCAAGGACTTGAACCTGGACCACGTCATCCCGCGCGACCGCGGCGGCCCCACCACGTGGGAAAACATCGTTTGCTCCTGCATCGAATGCAATACCAAGAAGGCCAATCGCACCCCGCAGGAGGCCGGCCTGCATCTTATCCGCAAGCCCAAGCGGCCCAAGTGGCGTCCGTTTGTGCAAATCAACTTCAGCCTGCACCGTCACGACAGCTGGAAACACTTCATTGACCTCGCGTACTGGAACGTCGAGCTTGGTGAGGAGTAGCAGATGTCGGATGCCAGAGGCCGGATGTCAGAAGACGCTTCTTAATAATCCTTAACTTTGACGTTCGGCGCCGGTGGATTAGGTATTGTCCATAACGAAAGGAAAAAGCAATGGACAACATGAATAATACATCCAAAAACGTCCTTGGCCCGGACGTCGAAATCAAAGGCAACATCAAGTTCAATGGCGAGTTGACCCTCGACGGCAAGCTGGACGGCGAAGTTCACACTGACGGTGCCCTGGCTCTCGGAGACAGCGCCATTGTGAATGGCAACATCAACGCCCAGTCCGTCGTCGTTCGCGGCAAGGTCAACGGCAATATCAACGCCAAGGAAAAGATTGAAATTAAAAACAAGGCGGAATTGTTTGGCGATATCCGCGCCACCAAGCTGGCCATTGAGGAGGGCTGCACTTTCGTCGGCAAGACCGA
>JASHZU010000411.1 GCA_030042375.1 Verrucomicrobiia bacterium | reverse complement strand
GCAATTGGGAAGTATCCCAGCCGCCGCCGAGGTCTTCGACGAGCGTGACGGCATCCACCATTTGCTGCATGTAAAGGCTTACCTGCGTCTGGCGATTGTCCAGCAGGGTGGTTTGGGCCACCACCACGTTAAGGTAGCTGTCGATGCCGAGCTTATAACGATACGTCGCGAGGTTGAGATAATTTTGGGATGAATTTACCGCGTCCTGCTGTTGTTGGAGCTGCACTTTGATAATCCGCAGCGCGGCAAGATTGTCTTCCACAGATTGGAAGGCGGCCAGAACGGTCTGGCGATATTGGGCGACGGTGGCGTTGTATGAGGCCCGGTATTGCCTGACGGCGGGGATGAGGGAGGCCTCAAGAATGGGCTGGGCGGCGCTGGCGCCGATGGACCAGACTCCACTGGACCAATTAAACAGGGTTGCGGTGTTTGGAGCCTCAAGGCCGCCGGAGGCGCTCAAGGTGATATTGGGGAAAAAGGCAGAGCGGGCGACGCCGATTTCAGCATTGGCGGAGGCGACGGCGCGTTCGGCAGAGGCGATGTCCGGTCGGCGCTGAAGGAGTTGCGAAGGGACACCGGCCGGAATGGCCGGGGGATTTGTCGTCAGTGGCATGGCGGGGATGGAAAAAGATTCCGGCGCGCGACCGATAAGCACGGCAATGGCGTGTTCGAGCTGGGCGCGCAGGATGCCCAGGTCGGTGGCCTCGGCTTCGGTGGTTTGAAGCTGGGTTAAGGCCTGGGCGACATCTTCATCGGAATCAATGCCGGTTTTGTAAAGAACTTTGGTCAACTCCACGGAATTGCTATAGGCGCCGACGGTGTCAGCATAGAGTTGGATCAACGCGTCCTGACCGCGCAATTGAAAATAGTCCGATGCGAGCTCGGACTGGGCGGTGAGTTTCGTGTTTTCGAGGTCGGCGGCCTCGGCCTGGGCCGTGGCGGCGCTGGCGCGGACGGTGTTGCGGATTTTGCCCCAGAAATCGGGCTGCCATGAGCCGTCGAGAGGGAGGTCGTAGGTCGTGACATCGCGGGTGGAAACCTGGAAACCGCCGCCATAGATGTGCGCCCGGGTGACGCTGGGACTGAAAGTAGCCGTGGGAACATATTCGGCCTGGGCTTCCCTGAATTCTTCGTGCGCAACCAGATAATCTTCGAATGCGGCGACGACGTTTTGGTTGGAGATGGCGATTTGGTCTTCGAGCGCGTCGAGGTTGGTGTCACCAAACATGACCCACCAATTGCTGCGGATGACGTTGTCGCTGGGCTGCGCGCGCTGCCAGATGTTGGTGCCGGGGTTATTCGTGACGGCGTTTTCTTTGAACCCGGCGGGCGTTTCGACCGTGGGAACATGATACGTGGGCGCGAAGCTGCAACCGGCGCAAAACGCCGCGAAGGCGATGGCCAAAAGGATTTTTCCAAAATGTGTTTTCACAAATTTCATTGCGTCCTGCTTCCTGAAATTCCAAATGGGATCGGCGGGGGAACATGGGCCGGCCGCCGGTGGGATTCCCACCAGAGGCGGAGGCGATCGAAGTAGAGATAAACGACCGGCGTGGTATAGAGCGTGAGCATCTGGCTGAGCATCAGACCGCCGACAATGGAGATGCCCAGCGGGCGACGGAGTTCCGAACCGATGCCATTGCTGATGACCAGAGGCAACGCGCCGAACATGGCGGCCATGGTGGTCATTAAAATGGGACGAAAGCGCAGGAGGCACGCCTGATAAATGGCTTCGCGCGGATTGAGGTGCTGTTCGCGTTCAGCGGAAATGGCAAAGTCCACCATCAAGATGGCGTTTTTCTTCACGATGCCGATGAGGAGGAGGACGCCGATGAGGGCGATGATGCTGAATTCCGTGTTGAAGAGCAGCAGCGCCAGCAAAGCGCCGACGCCGGCGGAGGGCAGGGTGGAGATGATGGTAATAGGATGGATATAGCTTTCGTAAAGGATGCCCAGGACGACATACACGGCAAAGAGGGCCAACAGCACGAGCCACAATTCACTACTGAGAGCAGACTGGTAAGCGGCGGCGGTGCCGGAAAAGTTGCCGGAGATGGTAGGGGGCATTTTGAGACTTTGTTCCATTTGATTAATTTCATTGACGGCATTGCCGAGCGCGAAACCGGGCCTGAGGTTAAAGGAAACAGTGACGGAAGGAAATTGACCTGTGTGGTTGACCTCGATCGGCGCGGTGGTGGGCACGTAATGGGCAATGGCGCCAAGGGGAACCGCGTTGGCGCTGTTAGTGGCGTGCAGATAAATCTCGTCAAGGCCGCCAGGGTTCTGCCAAAACTGCGGCAGAACTTCCATGATGACATAATATTGGTTTAGCGGAGTGTACATGGTGGATACCTCCGCCTGCCCAAACGCATCATAGACAGTATTGTCGATGAGCTGTGCAGGAATGCCGAGGCGGGCGGCGGTGTTGCGGTCGTAGACCAGCGACGCCTGAAGACCGTCGTTTTCTTGGTCGCTGTTCACATCCGTGAAGCCGCGCAATTTTTGGATTTGCTGGAGGAGGATAGGCCCCCATTTATTGATGTCGTTCAGGTCGGCGCTTTGGATGGTGTATTGGTATTGG
>JASHZU010000410.1 GCA_030042375.1 Verrucomicrobiia bacterium | reverse complement strand
TACATGAAAGACCATGCGTTAACGTCGCTTTGGGAATGCACCGTCGCCTTCAACCGGGATTACATCCAGTCGTCGGATGTTTTTTCTCCGTCCTGTTTCTGGTCGAGACTTGTTTTCTTTTTGAATAACTGGTGGATATTATTTTTGCTGCCGTGGGCCATTCTCTTGCGACCGCCGCCGCGGATTTGGTTTTGGCTGGGCCTTTTTCTTTGCGCCATAGTTTCCACTAGCGGCTGCGAGTATGCGCAATATTATATCCTGCTAATGCCGTTTTGGGCTTTATTGACGGCAGTTGGCATTCGCGCGCTTTCTTCGAAAGCTTCCGAATGGATGCCGAAATCATCTGCATGGCTGGCCGGTTTAATCACCACGATTGTCATGCTACTGGTGATTCGGCCGGATGTTCCCTGGATGCTTTGTTCGAGCGAACGGTTTGCCAAACTGGCCGGCGTGCTCTTTGTAGAAGCTCAATTAGTAGCGGACAAGGCGGCCGCGATAACTTCTTCCAATGATTCCATTTTCGTGGCCGGTTCAGACCCGGAAATTCTTTGCCGTGCACAGCGGTATAGTCCCACGCGGTTTATTACCGTTTATCCGCTGATGATTCCCAGTCCCGCCGCGCTGACCTGCCAGAACGAAGCTATCCATGATCTGCAACAACAACCACCAAAGCTGATTGTCTTTGTTCAATCGGGAGATAGCTGGATACGCCACGCGGCGACGCCTCCGCAGTTTTTGGAGTTTCTGAATGCTTTTCTCGAACAAAATTACCGGATGACCGGCGGGTATGTGAAAACGAATGACCTGGACGGTTATTGGTCGGACCACATAACCAACGAGCAATTTACCAATTCAAGCCTCGTGTTTTTTGAACGAAAATATTAATCACGGGCCATTAAACAGCACGTTGCTTCAAATGAATTTCCATTCCGAGAACGTCGCCGCCTGGCCGCAACGTTCGCCCGATTCAGTTACCAGGTTCCAAACGGTTGCCCGGGCGATTTCAAACCGCCGCCCGCTTTTCGAAATGCGCACACCTGAATAATCATCGATAAATCCTTTGGAAGTAACAGCTTCCAACAGCCGGGCGCGTTCCTCGCGGTTCGGCGCTTCGGCTGTCAAGCGTGACGGCGTGCGCGTGAATTCGTCCCACGACATTTCCCACAATTCCAGCGCCGCGCGATTCCCATAATTTAAAATCGGGTCCGCCTGCGTCCCGTGCGAAACGACCACGAACGGCGCGTTAAAAATCTTCTCCGCCAGTTCGTCCACTGAAAAATTTCCCGGCAGCAAATCCCGCCCCGTCCATTTCTTAAAACTGCGCGCCAGGCAAAGCGTATGCACCGCGAGAAAATTTTTTGGCGGAAAGCGTTCGCTCATAGCAAATGATACCAGTTATATTGGCTCGCGAAAACCGGCCAGTCCGTGGCTACTTCTGAAATCAGCATAAACAAAATAATCACCGCCAGCGACACCGGCTTTACCCAACGGCTTTTCGCGTCCCGCAACAAATAATCGAGGCCGTAAAGGTAGAGCAACAAACCCGGAATCATCGCGCCCAGGATCAACCGTCCTTCCGCGAAGTAAGGATGCTCGCGCGATGGGTCGATGCAGATGCCGAAATCATAGATGATGGATAAATACGCCAGGAACGCCGCCCCGGCGGCGAGGCAACCGAAACTGAACCAAAGAATATCGCGCTGGAATCCGGCCTGCGCCCTGGCTCGCATCAGAAGACGCAGCAAAGCAAAAATGAGAAAGGCCAGCGTCATAATCGCATAAACCGCGTTCACGGCGGGCAAAGTCAGGAGGTTTCGGTGCCAATGAAGGCTACCCTGCCACGAGGTATCCGCCAATTGTGAAACAAATGTCCAAAGGCCGTGCGGCGTAAAAATCGGATGATGCCACCATTCCGGGAATGGCTTGAGCGTCCACGTGATGAACCGCAGTTTGGCCGCCGAGCCGGTAAAATCGCCGAAAGCAATACGCGTCCACGCCAGCCACGCGGCCATCGGCAGCGCCGCGCACCCGGCTAAAAGCCCCAACGCCGGCAGCGAACGCTGCAGCGTTCCCTGCTTCGCCAATCGGAAAATTTTTAACGCAATAAAAATTCCCGAAACTGCCAGCAGCGGCACATTGCTCAACTTCGTTAGGAACACAGCGGCGAGGGACAGCCCCAACATCATACACAACGATGCACCTGGATTTTCCGCGCGCCACAGGCGCATCAAAAGAATAAACGCGATCCCGAAACAGACCGGCGAAAGCACATCGTTTTGGATTGAGTAAAACGCCTGCACCGGCGCGAAGGCAATCAGCGCCGGAACACCCAGCGTAAAAAATTTATCTTCCGGAAAGACCTCGCGCGCGGCGCGATGGCCAATCCAAACCAGCACGGCCACGAGCGGGACATTCAGGAAGCGCAGCCAATAAACCAGCCACAAACCGGCCAGTCCCAGCCATTGGCCGGCGCGCCACCATAATCCTGCCAGCATATAGTAAAGTGGCGGCTGTGATGTTTCGTAGTTGGTCCAATAGGGCAATTTTTTCACGGACTCCCAGTCGGTCGCCGCCTTTTCAAACGCCGCTTCTCGTGACACCGGTGCGTTCGTGGAAGTGCCCATCCATGACGGCGCAGGGAAGTGGCCGTCCGGATTATCCTGCGGCCGTCCCATAAATTCAGGTGAACGATAAGTCAAAAGATACAGGGAAGCTTCCCGGCACATGGGCTGGAGCCCGCGTGGCAATTGGCCGTGCGAATACCTCACCACCAAATCAAAATGGCAACCTTCATCCAATTCATTAAAGACCGGGAACACGGCAGAAAAAATAAAAGCGTGGATGGCCCCGATGAGGCACAGCCACAAAACAAATTTACGCTCCGCCGGTTTTGAAGGTCCCGTGCTCGCGTTCATGAAATTTTTGATTTCACGCCGCGGCTTTCTGGCGTGACGCCGCCCGGGCGGCCTGGCAAATCTCCTGGTAAAATTTCGCTACACGCGTCGTTCTCCGTGGCAACTGTTCATCCTTGAAGTCCACCGAAAAGAGCCCGAACTTTTTCGTGTAGCCGAACTGCCACTCAAAATTATCCAACAGCGACCAGTAAAAAAATCCGCGCACGTCCACGCCGTGGTTCATCGCCGCGCGCAATTCACCCAGGTGCCCCGTCAAGTCCTGGATGCGGAAATCCTCGTCGCTCGAAGCCGAGCCGTGTTCCGTGATGTAAATCGGCAGGCCGCATTGCTGGTACAATTGCCTGAGCAGCTTGCCAAAGCCCGTCGGATGCCGCTCAAACATGTCGTCGCAAATGATGCTCAATTCCTTCAGGCGTTTATCCGAAACGCCATTCGTCGGCGTCAGCGCCTGGAAATGCCGCAGCCGCGCCCGGCCGTAAAAGTTCACTCCCAGGAACGTGGACGCCTCGCGGCGTTT
>JASHZU010000409.1 GCA_030042375.1 Verrucomicrobiia bacterium | reverse complement strand
GAATACACGCCGGGTGGAGTGCAAAGCACCTTTGCCACCGATGTGAATGATCCCTTTGGACTGGCCTTCAATAGCGCGGGCAATCTGTTTGTCGTGGCCGCAGGCACCGGCGACATCTATGAATACACACCGGGCGGAGCGCAAAGCACCTTTGCCTCCGGGTTGGACATTGTTGGGGCGGAAAACGCCGGACTCGCCTTCCAGGGCTTAAGCTTACCCGTGCCCGAGCCATCCGCCGTTGCTCTGGCAGGTCTGGGCGGCGCGGCGTTATGGCTCCGGCTCCGTCGCAAATAACCCCCTCGCCGTCAATAGATCCTCATGATCCGATGGTCCTCCTGGCCTACGCTCCAGTTGACGAAGTGGCGCATGATCCCAATATGAAATGGAGAATTTGAAACGGCGCCGGTGAAGATTCGTCCGAAGTTGTTCTCGAAATACGTCGCCATTTTAAAGAACTTTGGATATTTCTTCTTCAGCCTTTCGCCCACCACCGCGGCATTAAACAGCCGTCCGTCATAGAAACTATCCACGATGCCGTGCCAAATCTTCAGGTGCCGCGTGACTTCATGCTCGTAACGTTTAAACGCGCGCTCAGAACCCTTTTGGATGGTCTCCGCCAGCAGCACTGCTCCCTGCAAACCGATCAGCAACCCGCTCGAAAACACTGGGTCAATGAACCCGGCCGTGTCGCCCACCAGCACCCAATTCTCGCCGACGATGCGTTCGGACACCAACTGGTAATTGGCGTGCTCCATCACCGGCGTCAGGCGCTTGGCGCCTCCGGTGACTTTCGCCAGGATAGAGTCTTGCTTCAGTAAATTGTCGTAACGTTCCTCTTTCGTCGCGCCAAACTTGGGCAAATGTTCCGACGGAATAACGATGCCCACCGAAACCCTCCCCGGCAGCGGAATCCGCCAGCTCCAGCCATGGTCAATCCGCGTGCTGTGAACATGCCCTTTGTAATTAAGATACGTTTGGTCAACGTGCGCGAACAACGCCGTGTCTTTGCGCCCGCCTTCAACCCCGTTAATCCCGAGCAGCTTTGGCAGAAAACGCAAACGGCCCGTCGCGTCCACGATCAAATCCGGCTGGCCGCTGAAATAATCTCCCACCGCCGCGAGTGATTCATCGCTCAATTTGATTTTATCCGTGCCCGGGATTTTTTCGACCTTCGCCGCTGCCTCCACAATCTTCACGCCCGCCTTGCGCGCCGCATTGAGCAGCGTGGCATCGAACTGGTCACGCGGCACGTTATAGGCATAGCGCGGCAGGCCGTTGTTGATTTGGGCAAAGTGAAAAAAGAAATCTCCGTTTGGCCCCATGTTCACCGTCGCGCCCGGTTTGAGTTCGCTATAACTGCGCACTTCGTCCTCCACCTCCAGCAGCTGCAGGATGGGCACAATGGCCGGCACCGTCGATTCGCCCACCAGCAGCGTCGCCTGCTGGGTTGTCTGTTTGGGTACGAAAAACATAGCCGGGCGGATGCCCTTGCGCATGAGCAGTATCGCCAGCGTGCACGCCACCGGGCCTCCTCCGATAATCGCTACAGTTTTGATTTTAGTGTTCATAGTAAAAATCAGGTCGCGCTGGTCGCCAGCGCCTTCCGGCTTCGCAGATAATCGGCCAAATCCAGCAACGGCCCCGTCGTGCAGGTCGTTACCAGCGTCATGATTACCAGCATCGTAAAAATGCGCGGCGAAAGAATGCCCAGGTCATAACCCATGTTCAGGGCAATCAATTCAATCAACCCTCGCGTGTTCATCAACGCTCCCAGCGCCAACGAATCAATCCAGTTAATCCCCGTCGCCCGCGCCGTGAACATCGTCCCGCCCAATTTCCCAATCGTCGCAATCAACGTCAGGCCCAGGCAAATCATCCAGTCATTCGCGCCATCCAGCAATCCGATTTGCGTGCGCAAACCCGTGAAGGCAAAAAACAGTGGCAGCAGAAAAACCGCGCTGAAATTTTCCAGGCGCACTTTCAGGAACTCCCGCAATTCCCCGCGCGCCGGCATCACCAAACCGGCCAGGAACGAACCGAACAAGGCATGGATGCCCATCACTTCCGTCCCCAGCGCCGAGATAAACAACAGCACCAGCGCCGCGCCCATCACCCCTTTTCGCGCCGCGCCAGAGCGGCGTGAAATGAAATCGAAACATTGGGGCAAACGCGGCCGGACCCAAAACATCATGAAACACACAAACAACACCAGCAGCCCAACCGTAAAGGCCGTTGCCACCATGCTTTGTGCTCCCGCCATCGCCACGACAAAGGCAAGGATGCTCCACGCCGCCGCATCGCCCGTCGCCGCGCAGGCAATCGCCGTGCTGCCCAGCGCCGTTTGCGTCAATCCCCGCTCCTGGAGAATGCGCGCCAGGACCGGAAACGCCGTAATGCTCATCGAGATGCCGATGAACAGCGCAAACACCGGAAACTTCGTCGTGCCGCCCGCCAGCGTGGGAAAAAGAAACAGCGCCGCAATCACGCCTAAAAGGTAGGGGAAAAGAATGCTCACCTGGCTGACCAGTACCGCGGTTTTGGCCTGTTGTTTCAGTTCATCCACATTCAGCTCCATCCCCACGACAAACATGAACAGGCACACGCCAATCTGGCTGAATAATCGAAGCGACCCGAGCGACGACACCGGAAAAATGAAATGAAAAACATCCGGCCACAACCACCCGACCAACGACGGGCCCAGCAGGATACCGGCAATCATCTCACCCATCACCACCGGCTGCCGGAAT
>JASHZU010000408.1 GCA_030042375.1 Verrucomicrobiia bacterium | reverse complement strand
AGTGCAATGATATTGGTATGCGGCATAATTCCCGGCTGGGCCAATTCCTTCGCCAGCCGGGCCATAATCCAAGCAAAATCAGGGCTGGCGGCAAAGCACCGTTTGCGAGCCGAGGCCAGCCGGCAAAAAATTTCATTTTGCTCTGAATTGGAAAGCCCAAATCCGCTTGCCAGGCGCACCTTTTTGGGGTTCCTTTCCTCCGGGTTTCGCATGCGAAATACCACAAAATGGAAAAAGTGTCCCGGCTCAAAATCGACGCAACTCTTATGCTTTTCCCAGGGAAAAGTAAAAAAAACCGAACGCGGCGGGACCAAAAATGGCTGCCCTTCAATTTCCCAGTGGAGATGACCCTGAGCGATATAGTGGACCTCCAAACCTCCATTCCGATGTTCCGGCAACCGGGCAATACTGCCGCTGCCGTATTCTTCAAAAAGATCAAAGAATTGACGGGGTTTACGGGGCAGTTGCCGAATCATGAACTATGTTTTAGCAGCCAGAATTTTACGCGTCAAGGACGCCTGTCGGGTTGTGCATTTTTTACCGGTGTGAATTCGGACAAGGCGTGGCAAACGACTTATGCTAAACTACATTTATAAACAGAACCCAAATACATGAGTAAGATTATTATCGAACATAAAGCAGGAAAACAGGGCATTGGTGCGGGCGTCTGGAACCTGGGAGCCGGGCGCGATCCGTTTGGAGGACCTACCCGCGCGGAAATTCCGATTTTGGAGCGCATCCCATTGCTGGCCGAAGCGGGTATTACTTACATCGAGGCGCATGACGTTGAGATTACGGCAGCGGATGTTCCCATGACCAAACAATTGATGAAGCAACACGGCCTTAAAATGGGAATGTACACACCATCCTTTTTTGCCGATCCGGTTTTCAAAGATGGCGCCATGACCAGCAACGACCCAGCCGTGCGCAAATTTGCGCTCGATAATGCCTTACGCGCTGTGGACGTGACGGTCGAGTTGGGCGCGGAGGTCATGGTTTTTTGGAATGGTCGCGAAGGTTTTGACTTTATGTTGGCCAAAGATGGGCAGGAATCAATCAGGCATTTGATTGAGGGGTTCAACGCCGTTGGCCAATATGCCTTTAAAAAATATGGCAAAAAATCTCCGCGCTTTGCGTTGGAACCCAAGCCAAACGAGCCGCGCGCAAATATGTATTTGGGCAATGTGGGTGAAGCGCTGTATCTCATCAGCCGCCTGGATAGCTCGGTGCAGCCGCTGTTTGGCCTCAATCCGGAAACGGCGCACAGCCGGATGGCGGGATTGGATTATCTCTGGGACGTTGAACTTTGCCTGGAAGCTGGAAAATTGTTTCACATTCATTTGAACTCGCAGGACACCACGCGCTATGACCAGGATTTGCCGTTTGGTTACATGGAGCCGTTGAAAGACCTGGCGCTGTGCGTCGCGCTGCAGGACGCCAAATGGCCTGGAATTTTGGCATTTGACGTGAAGGCGCCGCGGACGGACCGGCAGGAGGATATCGCGGACATTTTGCGCACTAGCGCTGCAAATTTGCAGCGTTTATGGCAGAAGGCGTTGAAAGTGGACCGTAAGAAAATCGCCGGATTTCGGAAGACGCAACGATACACTGCACTGGCAGGTTATCTGGCGGAATGCCTTTATTGAATTGCATGATTTATCTGGGCATAGATTGCGGCACCCAAAGCACCAAAACTGTCGCCTTGGACGGAGATACCGGAAAGGTCATTGCTTCCGCCGCGCAAAACTATGATGTGCTGCCTGATTTGCCTCCCGGGCATATGGAACAAAATCCGGCCACGTGGACCCAGGCGGTAGACGGGACGGTTGGAGAGGTCCTGGGTAAATTAGGCGCAAGGCGCGGCGAAGTGCGTGGGATTGGCGTATCCGGGCAGCAGCATGGCTTCGTGCCGCTGGACAAACAGGCACAGGTGATTCGCCCTGCCAAGTTATGGTGTGATACTTCTACAGCCGGGGAGTGTGATTTGCTCCGGCAGCATTTCGGTGGCCCACAATTTTTTATTGAGCGTGTTGGCTCTGACATGCTTCCGGGTTTTACCGCGCCAAAAATCCTTTGGCTCAAGCGCCATGAACCGGAAAATTTTGCGAAGCTGGCCACGGTCCTGTTGCCGCACGATTATCTGAATTTCTATCTCACGGGGAAATTTCGGATGGAATACGGCGATGCCTCCGGCACTGCCCTGTTAAATATTCGCAGCCGCCAATGGGAAACGGAGATCTTCAAATTCATTGACCCGGCCTTGCGGGAAAAAATACCGGCCGTAGATTCTTCGCGTCAGCCGGCCGGGACATTAAAACCAGAGTTGGCCAAACGTTGGGATTTGTCAAAGGATGTCGTTGTCAGCGCCGGCGGCGGCGACAATATGATGGGGGCGATTGGTACCGCTAATGTAGTTGCAGGTTGTGTTACCGCCAGTCTCGGAACTTCGGGTACTATTTATGCCTACAGTCAAAAGCCAGTGACGGATGCCAAAGGCGAAATCGCCGGGTTTTGCGATAGCACAGATGCGTGGTTACCACTGCTGTGCACGATGAATGTTACCGTTGCGACGGAGGCGGTAAGGAACCTGTTCGGATGGTCAGTGGCCCAGTTGGATAGTACGATTGAAAGCGCTCCGGCGGGCGCGGGGGGCCTTCTTTTCCTTCCTTATCTTCAGGGCGAGCGCACTCCGGATTTGCCGGGCGGCAGCGGCGTTTTTTATGGCTTAACCACACGCACCATGAAACCGGCGCTGATGGCGCGGGCGGTCATGGAAGGTGTGACATTGGGGCTGGCTTACGGTTTGGAACGCATGAGGGAGCTGGGAATTTCCCCGACAGAAATCCGGCTCACCGGCGGCGCCAGCAAAAGTGCTATCTGGCGGCAAATCTGCGCTGACATCTTCAATTGCCCGGTCGTCACTTTGGCCCAATCTGAAGGCGCGGCGCTGGGCGCAGCCATCCAGGCATTGGCCGCTGTTCAAACGTCAAAATCAATTGCTGATTGGTCTGGCCGGATTGTCCAAACGAATCCTGGCGAAAAAATCGCGCCGGATAAAAATAATGTTTCTGTTTATGCCACAGCGAGACAGAAATTTGTTTCACTGACGCAAACCCTGGCCCGTCATAAATTTCTATAACCCTAAAAACCCGGGCAACGTTATGTCACGATTGAACCGATACATTGTTTTGCTTACGTTGATCGCCACACTTGGTGGATTGCTTTTTGGTTATGACACCGCGGTTATCTCGGGCGCCGTTGAAAGCCTGCGCGCTTATTTCATCGATCCCCGAAACCTGTCTCCCAACACTGCTGACACACTTTGGGGCATTGTTAATTCAAGCGCCTTACTTGGATGCACCATCGGCAGCTTCCTGGGCGGTTGGGTTAGCACGCGCGCCGGACGCAGAGGCGGATTGGTTATGGCCGCTATTTTTTTTCTAGTCTCCGCGCTCGGCGCCGCCGCGCCTGAATTTCCCTTTGCATCGATTGGCCACGGCGGGCCGGGATACATGTGGAATTTTGTCTTTTACCGCGTCCTGAGCGGGATCGGAGTGGGACTGGCCTCCATGCTTTCACCCATGTATATCGCGGAAATCGCCCCGGCCAAACTGCGCGGCAACCTGGTGGCGTGGAACCAGTTTGCCATCATCTTTGGCATGCTGGTGATTTACTTCGTCAATTATGGCATCGCGAAAGCCGGCAATAGCGACGTCTGGCTGAACAACATCGGCTGGCGTTACATGTTCCTTTCCGGTGCGATTCCCGCCGTTATCTTCCTCCTGCTCCTGCTTTTCGTGCCTGAAACACCGCGTTACCTGATGTTAAAAGGCAATGAAAACGGCGCACGCGCAGTGCTTTCCAAATTGACCACCGCCGAGGAAGGCGAACGCGAAATCGAGGAAATCCGCGCCTCGCTGGCTCAACATCATTCCGGCCGGCTTTTTTCTTTTGGCGTGCTGCTCATTGTTATCGGTATCATGCTCTCGGTTTTCCAGCAGTTCGTCGGCATCAATGTGGTTCTCTATTATGCGCCGGAAATTTTCAAGAACGTCGGTTTTGACACCAACGCTTCCCTGTTCCAGACCGTCATCGTTGGCGCGGTCAATCTCATTTTTACCGTTGTGGCGATTGTCACGGTGGATCGATTTGGCCGCAAACCGCTTCAGATTATTGGCGCACTGGTGATGGCGGTGGCCATGCTCGCTTTGGGCGGAGCCTTTGCGCTCCAGGTTAAAGGCACGGCCGCATTACTCTGCATGCTTCTTTATATTGCAGGATTTGCCGTTTCCTGGGGACCAGTCACCTGGGTGCTGTTGAGCGAGATTTTTCCGAACCAAATCCGCAGTAAAGCCATGGCAGTGGCGGTGGCCGCCCAGTGGATTGCCAATTTCCTGGTCAGTTGCACCTTTCCCGTCTTGAACGACAATCCTTATCTGGTGAACAACTTTCACCATGGCTTCGCTTACTGGATTTACGGAGTTATGAGCATCCTCGCCGCTTTGTTTGTTTGGAAAATCGTGCCCGAAACCAAAGGCCGGACGCTCGAACAAATGGAAAAATTATGGTGACCGTTTCCATCTTGCTCAAAACCACTTAATTGTCTCAACTTCCTGCAATGCGCGCTTCCCTTTTACTTTGCCTGTCTGGTTTTTTATTTTTAAACATGCCAGTACAGGCTGATGAAGAAACCTGCGCCGCCTGCGATCATCTGGTAACCGCTGATGGAAAATTCATCCATTACCAAAGCCCGGATGACTTGCAGATTCAAGGCGCCACACCAGATAACGTGGCTGCTTTTCGCGAAGAAATTGTGGGGCCCCAATTTACAGTCACCATCTCGCGCCTTCC
>JASHZU010000407.1 GCA_030042375.1 Verrucomicrobiia bacterium | reverse complement strand
GCCAGCGCAACGGCTCGTCCATGTCTTCGAACGAAAGGCGGAAGGTGCCGAAATGCATGGGGATGAGCTTTTTGGAATTCAAATCGTGGAACGCCTTGACGGCTTCATCCGGCCCCATGTGAACGGCACGGAAGCTCTCGGGATGGTACGCGCCGATGGGGAGCAGGGCGATTTCGGGCGCGAAGCGCTGGCCGATTTCCTTGAAGCCGTCGAAGTACGCGCTGTCGCCGGCATGATAAATTTTGCGGCCCTGGTGTTCCAAAATAAATCCGCCGTAACCACGATGACGGTCCATCAGCTTGCGCGCGCCCCAATGCTGGCTGGGTGTGAAGGTGACCTGCCACTTGGATTTGGCGTTCGAGAAATTTTCCCACCATTCCAGTTCAATCACGCGCGAGAAGCCGAGGTTGTGGGCGAGGTCGCCGACGCCGCGCGGCATGATGCCGATTTTAGGATGCGGCAATTTGCGGAGGGTCGGCTTGTGGAAATGGTCGAAGTGCGCATGCGTGAGCAGGACCAAATCGATGGGCGGCAGGTCGCCGATTTTGAATCCGCTGCGTTTGATGCGTTTGAGGAGGAAAAGCCAGTTGGCGAAGTTAGGGTCGATGAGGACGTTCAGGTCCGTGAACTGGATGAGAAAGGACGCGTGGCCGATCCATGTGATAGCCACCTGGCCATATTTTAGTTTGGGAAAAACCGGCTTTTGATGTTCGCCGGTGCGCGGCGTGAGCCAGGCTTTCAAAACCAATTCACGAAAAAACGTGGACGGCTTGAAATGATTGGCCGGTGTCAGCTCCTTGAAAGACCGCGGCAGTTTCCTCTTCGCAGACCGATGCGATTTTATCATGGGATTACTCTAACGCAGGCGGCGGCGCGGACAAATTAAAATTCCTGAAACATTTCGCGGATTAAAATTTTTACATTCCGCAAAATCCGCGTAATTTGCGGTTGATGAACATGGACAGGCAACTGGATAAGTTTCTGGGCAAAGCTCCGAAGCTGGGGAAGGGCGTTTTTATCGCGAGGACGGCGACGGTGATCGGCGATGTGACGCTGGGCGCGCATTCGAGCGTGTGGTACGGCGCGGTCGCGCGTGGTGATCTGCACCGTATCGTGGTGGGCCATCACACGAACATCCAGGACAACGCGGTGCTGCACGTGGCAGATGATTTTCCGTGCGTGGTGGACAATTGGGTGACGGTAGGTCATAGCGCGATTGTGCATGCATGCCGGGTAGGGGACGAAGTGCTGGTGGGGATGGGCGCGGTGATTTTGGACGGCGCGGTCATCGGCAAACAATCGTTGATTGGTTCGAAGGCGCTGATCACGCAGGGCACAAAAATCCCACCGGGTTCGCTGGTGCTGGGCGCGCCGGCGAAAGTGGTTCGCAAGCTAACGGCGAAAGAACGTGCCGGATTGAAATGGTGGGCGGAAAAATACGTCGCGAACGCGGCGTATTGTTTGAAGAATAAGATTGGAGTGGGTGGGCCGATTTAACGTCCAAACATTCCCGGCAAGCCGCCGCCACCCATGCGGGCCATCATTTTCTGCATCTTGCCCATCTTCTTCATCATCTGCTGCATCTGGAAAAATTTATTGAGCATGGTGTTGAGTTCCGTCACGGTCACACCGCTGCCGGCGGCGATGCGGCGGCGGCGGCTGGCGTTCAGAATCGCCGGGGCTTTTCGTTCCTTCGGCGTCATGGCGCAGACCATGCCTTCCATCCGCTTAAATTCCTTTTCCTGTTTGCCGATGTCCACTTGCTTGAGCGCTTCGGAGCCGCCGGGCATCATTTTCATGATGCTTTCGAGCGAGCCGAGTTTTTTCATCGCGCGCAATTGCTCGAGAAAATCTTCGAGGGTGAACTCGCCCTTGCGCATCTTTTCCTCGAGCTTCCGGGCGTCCTCCTCGCTCACGGCTTCAGCCGCTTTTTCGACAAGACTGACGACGTCGCCCATGCCGAGAATCCGCGAGGCCATGCGTTCGGGATGAAACGGCTCGAAGTCCTCGAGCTTTTCGCCGACACCGGCGAATTTAATCGGCTTGCCGGTGACAGATTTCAAACTCAAGGCCGCGCCGCCACGGGCATCGCCGTCCAGCTTGGTGAGAATGGAGCCGGTGATTTGCAGCGCCTGGTCGAAATGCGTGGCGACGTTGACGGCTTCCTGGCCGGTGGCGGCGTCGAGCACGAGCAAAATTTCCTGCGGTTTGACAAGGTCGCGTAAACGGACCAATTCCTGCACGAGCGGTTCGTCAATTTGCAAACGGCCGGCGGTATCGAAAATCAACACGTTCCGGTTTTGCGCTTTGGCATAGTCCATCGCTTCGCGGGCGATTTTGAGGACATCGGTCTCACCGCGTTTTAAGAAGACGGGGATATCGATTTGTTGGCCGAGCGTTTCGAGTTGGTCCATGGCCGCCGGACGATAAACGTCCGCGGCGACGAGCAACGGCTGGCGGCCCTGCTTTTGCAGGAGGCGGGCGAGCTTGCCGCCGGAAGTCGTTTTGCCGGAGCCATGCAAGCCGACCATCATGATGGAGGATGGATTGCCGGTTAGATTGAGTGCGGCGTTTTGCGAGCCGAGCAGGTCCACGAGTTCGTCGTGGATGATTTTGATGATCTGCTGCCCAGGCTGGACGCTTTGGACGACTTCCGCGCCGATGGATTTAGTTTTGACGCGCTCGATGAAATCGCGCGCGACCTTGAAGTTCACGTCCGCTTCGAGCAGCGCCATGCGCACTTCGCGCAACGAATCGGCCACGTTGCTCTCGGAAATTTTTCCGAGACCGCGCAGGTTGCGGAACGCGTTTTGAAGCTTGCTGCTAAGAGTATCGAACATGTCCTACATTACGGCGTCACGGCCAAAACGCCAATTATTCCACGACGCGCTTGCCTTCCTTGCGATTGTGATACTGCTCGCCAATCCATTTATAAGTCTCCGCGAGGCCTTTATTCAACGTGGTGTTGGGCTCCCAGTGGAGGACTTTTTGGATGAAGGTGTTATCGCTGTTGCGACCGGCTACGCCCTTGGGCGCGGACAAATCGTAATGGCGCTTGAGCTTCACACCGGCGATTTTTTCAATCTTGGAAAGCAGTTCATTGATGGTGACCAATTCGCTGGAGCCAAGATTAATCGGCGTGGCAATCAAATCGTCGCAGTGCGTAATCATGTCGATGCCTTTCAGGCAATCGTCGATGTACATGAAACTGCGGGTCTGGTTGCCGTCGCCCCAAATGTTGATGTCTTTTTTGCCGGTATCGATGGCCTGGATAACTTTGCGGCAGAGGGCGGCGGGGGCTTTTTCGCGGCCGCCATCCCAGGTGCCGTGCGGGCCGTAGACGTTGTGGAAGCGGGCGATGAAGGTTTTCATGCCGCGCTCGTGCCAATATTCCTCGCAGAACATTTCAGAAACCAATTTTTCCCAGCCGTAACCGCGCTCGGCCATGGCGGGATAGGCGTCAGATTCCTTCAACGCGCGGACGTTCGGGTCTTTCTGCAAATTCGTGTTGTAGGCGCAGGCGGAGGAGGAATAAAAATAACGGCGCGCGCCGGCCTCGTAGGCGGCCTCAATCATGTGCGTGTTGATGAGGATGCTGCGAAGGCATTCCACGCGGAAGCGCTCGATGAATCCCATCCCGCCCATGTCCGCGGCGAGGTTGTAAACTTCCACGGCGCCTTCGCAAACGCGATGGCAATGCTCCTCATGGCTGACGTCCAGGCAAATGTTCTCGACGCCGGGTTCTTTCAGATACCATTCATAGACGGGTTTTTTATCCACGGCGCGGATGCGGGTGAATCCCTTTTTCTTGAAATAGCGGGCAAGATTACCGCCGATAAACCCGCCGGCCCCCGTAATGACGATTAAATCGTCCTTTTTCATCTCCGGATCTTTTTCGACAAGACGTTTTTTGGTTTCCATAAAGATGGCAAATATAGATTTTTTGGGGGTAAAAGCCGAGCAAAAAAACGAATTGTCCGGCAAGGAGCCGAACTGCCCTGCCAACCCTCCTTAGGCGTTGACTAATCGGGAAAACAAATAAAATCGCCCTATTTTTGGGCGGAAAGACGATTTACCGCAGCTTCCAATTGATCCAATCGTTCGACGAGCAAATCGTTCTGCTTTTGCAATTGGGCATTCTCAATGTCCCTATGGTCCAGTTCTTTTTTCAATTCATCTACTTTCTGGTTTAGCCCCTGGATGGCGGCGAGCGCCACGCCGCCTTCGTCCACCGTGGCAATGTGTTTGTCATCCGCGCCATTCAAGCCGAAGGCCGCGTGGAAATCCTGGGCCATCGGGCCAATGTGCCGGATGCCATCGGCCTCCACCTTGTATTGCCATTCCGAGATGGGCAGTGCCGCGACTTTGGCCAGAACGTCGCGCGGATTGACGGCGGCGAAGTCTTCCTTGGAATTGCGGTCCGAGCCGTTCACCCAGGTCGTGCCGTTGCAATAAGCGCCGCCCGCGCCCACCACTAACAAATTACCGGGAGAACCGTTGCCAATGCCCACATTGCCAGTAGTGGTGATGATCGAACCGCTTAGTGCCAATTCCGATTGCGCTTGGAGCTGTATCGAGCTTTCTGATTGCAAATTCATGGTAGAAGTGGCACTAACGCTTACTCTTCCGCTGGCAGTCAAAGACATATCCGCCCCGACCACTGCATTCAGGTCGTTGATGGCTTGCAAATCCATATCTGTTCCGGCCTGCAACGCCATCGTGCCGGTATTGGTAATGACGCCCGTCAAATAGGTGGCCGTTTGAATCCCCGGCTGGCCGATCCGGATAATCGCGTTGTCGCCGGGCTGGCCGGCGGCGGCAATATCCACGTTATTCGCCCCGGTGGTGAGGCCCGACCCCGCCAAATAGCCATAGCCAAAATTGAAGTTGCCCGTGGCGTTTTGCAGCGCGCCAAAGCCAAACGCCGTATTGCCCGTGCCGCTGGTGTTGTTCGTCAACGCCTCGGCGCCCATCGCCGTGTTGTCCGAGCCGGTGTTCGCCGCGTTGCCCGCCGAACCGGCAAAGAAATTATTGTTGCCGATGCTGGTCAATTGTGAGGCACTGACATTGACCAACCCGCTGCCGTTGCCGTTGATGACGCCCGCGATATAGGTCTGGCTCTGGCCGCTGCCGATGCGGATGACGTTGTTTTCACCCGCCATGCCGGGGTTGCCGATGTCAATATTCGAACTGTCGGTGGTGATGTTATCGCCGGCCGCATAGCCCAGCGCGATGTTGTTCGAGCCGGTTGTGTTCAAGTAAAGCGCCTGAAGTCCGTCGGCTGTGTTGTAGCAACCACTCGTGTTGTTGAAAAGCGCCTGAAAGCCATTGGCCGTGTTGTCAGAGCCGCTCGTGTTGTTGAAAAGCGCATTAACGCCGTTGGCGATGTTGTTCGAGCCGCTTATGTTGGAGGCAAGCGCTGCCAAGCCGTCGGCCGTGTTGCCGGAGCCACTCGTGTTAAGTTCGAGCGCAGCGAGGCCGTTAGCCGTGTTGAAGGAGCCGCTGGTCGTCGCGTTGCCCGAGGGTCCCACGAAGAAATTGTAACTCCCTCCGTTGTTATTGCCGATGCTGGTCAATTGTGAGGCATTGAGATTGACCAGCCCGCTGCCGTTGCCGTTGATGACGCCCGCGATATAGGTCTGGCTCTGGC
>JASHZU010000406.1 GCA_030042375.1 Verrucomicrobiia bacterium | reverse complement strand
ATTACGAAACAGGACCTGGGCATCTTCCTGACCTTGCAGGGAGTGATTTACGGCATCTCTAAATTTGCCAATGGCTTCCTCGCTGACCGCGCCAATGCCTGCGTTTTCATGTCCGTCGCGCTGGTCGCTTCCGCGCTCCTGAATCTCGGCTTTGGTCTGAGTTCCACGGTGATGGCCCTCGGCCTGATTTGGATGTGCAACGGCTGGTTCCAGGGCATGGGCTTTCCACCCTGCGCGCGGCTAATGGCCAGTTGGTTTCCGCCCAAACAATTCGCCACCAAATTTTCCATTTGGAACATGTCGCACAACGTGGGCAGCATCGGGATTTTATTGCTGTGCGGATTTCTCGTCAGCGGGGAACTTTTCCCGCCCCATTGGCGCCTCTGCTTTTTTGTCCCTGCGGCCATTGCGGTGACCATCGCCGCGGTGCTTTGGTTTTTGCTGCCCGATACGCCGCCCTCCGTCGGGCTGCCGGAATTTGAAGGCACCCACGTGGATTTGCCGGAAAAGAAAGCGCACGAGGACTTTAAAGGATTCGTGCTCCAGCAGGTGTTTAGCAATCCCTACATCTGGATGCTTTCAACCGCCAATTTTTTCGTCTATGCCATCCGCTACGCCGTCTTTAATTGGAGCCCGACCATGCTGTTGGAAGTCCGGCACATCAAAATCCTGCATGCGGCGGGAATGTTGGCCGGGTTCGAGGCGTTCGGCGCGCTCGGCGCGTTCTTTGGCGGATGGCTGACGGACCGCTATCTTGGCGGGCGCGCCGCGCGCACCTGCGTAATCTACATGGCGCTCGCCGGCGTTTCCGTTTTCCTGCTCTGGAAAGTCCAGACGCAGTCTGAGCTGCTCATCACCGGCCTGCTTTGCGCCACGGGATTTTTTGTTTATGGCCCGCAATGCCTGCTGGCCGTGGCCTGCGTCAACCTGGCCACCAAGCGCGCCGCCGCCACCGCCGTGGGCCTGACCAGCATCTTTGGTTACGCCAGCACCGTGCTTTCCGGCTGGGGCCTGGGATATTTGGTCGAACACTTCGGTTGGAACGCCGCCTTTGCCGTTTTAGTCGCCTGTGCGACTGCGGGAACCATTTTATTCATCATGGCCTGGCCGGCCAAACCGCACGGATACAAACAATAATCTTCTTCTAGCGGCGGTCATTTGAGCCGCTTGGGAAGTGGCGAAAAGAATTCGTTCCGCCCTGACGGAACGAAGGTCGCATGGCGACCGAGCGAGCGGGCGCGAGCGAGTCAATGCCGCCGTAATCCCCAAAACCGCTGCCGCTATCAACCTTCAACTTGCGACCTGCAACTTGTAACTAAACAAGGTATTCCGGAACTAATAAAAAAGCTGCTCTTGATCTAAAATCCTCGCCGGTGGGCCAACTTGCCCTCCATAGCTTTAGCGAAGGAGGGTGCCACCCGCCCCGAAAACTTTCGGGGTCAGCTCTTTGACATATTTTTGAAGTAGGAGCCGAGGTAACGAGGCTCTGATTGCTCTGCTTTGATATTGGTCATTGGATCTTCTCTGGGGCTCGGAAGTTGAAATTTGGATGTTCCTGACGTCTGAATTTCAACCCTGTTCAAGGCTGTTCAAGACTGTTCAAACCTATTAAAGACCCCGGGGAGGGGGGAGGGTAGGCTAAGGTAAATATAGGTAATTATAACCAAGTATAGGTAAATATAGCCATTTCCGGGAAATAAAAGATTGTTTATTTCCGGCGGTGACAGCCTTCGTTTGCTCCTGTAAAAAATTCCGGCGGCAGCAATCAAACCGCCGCGGCAATCGCATCCCCCATCTCGCGCGTCCCGATTTTGCGCGCGCTGGTTTCGTTGGGATTGAAAATATCGCCCGTGCGATTTCCCGCTTCAATCGCTTTGCCCACGGCGCGTTCGATGGCCACGGCCGGGTCGTTTAATCCAAAACTGTGCCGGAGCATGAGCGCGGCGGAGAGAATTTGGGCGATGGGATTGGCCAGGTTTTTTCCGGCAATGTCCGGCGCGGTGCCGCCGGCCGGTTCATAAAATCCGAACACATTTCCGCCGCTGGCCGCGCCCAGACTCGCGCTCGGGAGCATCCCCAGCGAGCCACCCAGGGCCGCCGCTTCATCGCTCAAAATATCGCCGAACATATTTTCGCAGAGCATCACGTCAAATTGCGTCGGACGCAGGACCAGTTGCATCGCAGCATTGTCCACAAACTGATGTTCGAGCTGCACGCCGGCGTACTGCTTGCCGACGCGCGTGACGACCTCGCGCCACAGCACGCCATTTTCCAGGACGTTCGCCTTGTCGATGCTCGTGACTTTTTTGCGCCGCAACTCCGCCGCCCGGAAGGCCACGTGCGCGATGCGTTCGATTTCTGGGGTGGTGTAAACCATGGTATCAATCGCGCGGGCATTGCCGCCGCCCAGGTCTTCCGTCTTTTTCGGCTGGCCGAAATACATGCCGCCGGTCAATTCACGCACGACGAGGATATCGATGCCATCGCCCTGCCGCTCCTTCGCGAGCGGGCAGGCGTGCGCGAGCGCCTTCGGCAATTTCACCGGGCGCAAATTGGCGAACAGGCCAAATTCCTTGCGGATGCGCAGCAGCGCGGCGCGCTCGGGCCGTTCTTCCTTGGGAATTGTCGGGTCCCGGTCGGGCAGTCCCACCGAGCCAAAGAGAATGGCGTCGGAATTTTTGCACAGTGCCAGCGTCGCATCCGGCAGCGCCTTTCCCGCAGCGTCAATTCCCGCCCAGCCGACAGGCGCTTCAGTGATCTCGAGTTTGAAAGCAAATTTCTTTTCCGCCGCGCGCAGCACTTTGATGGCTTCGCGCATGACTTCCGGGCCAATGCCGTCGCCGGCCAGTGCCGCAATCTTCAGGTTTCTCATGGGTTTTTACTTGGCTGCAAAAAGATGACTAAGTTTGTTTTTGCGGGCGAGACAATGCCCGTCCATTCGAATTTTTTCACGACTTGTTCATGGTCATCTGCCTTGATAACCAGGACGTCTGACATGGGGAGATCCCTTCGCTGGTCCTTGGGCACCTTCTGCCGCTTGATAACGGCCGGGAAATCAAAATACCCGCCGTCGGCGGACAAAACCACCTGGTCGGGAACCCCTTCAAAATAAATCGTTGCATTGGGAATCGGCTCCTGCGTGGCCGGGTCGATGATCCAGCCCGCCACGTGCGGCGTGACCTGCACCTGAGTGGCGCAGCCCGAACAAATGAGCGCCACCCCGAGCACGG
>JASHZU010000405.1 GCA_030042375.1 Verrucomicrobiia bacterium | reverse complement strand
AATCGCGCGGCTGGAGGTCGACGGCGGAACGAAACGTTTCGGTGGCGCATTCGATTTGTTCCAGCCGGTAATACGATTTCCCGAGATTATAGTGCGTGCCGGCGGATTTGGGATCCAGGGCCAGTGCTTTTTCGAAAGCGGGGGCGGCCTGTGCGTGGTCCTGCAAGCCCTGATAAGCGCAGCCCAGGCCATTAAAGATACGCGCCGAAGCGGGTCCGTATTGCGCGGCTAAAGACAGCCATTTGACGGCTTCTTTGTCCTGGTGCGTTTTGTGCAGGACCATTCCCAGGAGAAAAAGCAACTGGCTGTTTTTCGGACGGATTTGTTCCAGGGCCCGGCAGAGAGCTTCCGCTTCCTCAACGCGGCCGGCATTGTGCATTTCAAAAGCCATCTTCAGGGACCGCTCGAAAGGGTCGGCCGCGTGGCCGTTTTGTGCGGTGGGTTCGCCGGATGTTTGGGAATGGGTAATGAAGGTATTCATAATTATTCCGATGCAAACAAACATTCTAAACGCAATAAACCGTAGATGGCATGGTCGGCGTAACCGTCGTGAAGCCATTCAACGGCACGGACCACTCCCTCGAGCTTGAATCCTAATCGTTCGGGAATTTTTCGGCTGCGCGTGTTGCCGGTAGCGCATTCGATGGTCACGCGGTTGAGTTTCCATTCATTGAACGCATGAGCAATCATCGCCTGGCAGCACGTCGTCATAATGCCCTGCCCCTGGTGAACCTCACTCAACCAGTAGCTCAGTGCCGTCCAGCGATTGGGCCAGTCCACATTCAGGTGATGGATGACGCCGCACAAGTGGCCGTCAAACAAGATACTGGCGCAAAAGCCGCGTTTCCGGGCATTTTGCTGTTGCCATGTTGCAATCATTTTACCGGTGTCATCCATCGAACGAACATTGTCCACCCACGGATGCCAGCGCCGCAGATATTCGCGGTTGGTCTCAATGAGACCGTACAATTTTCCGGCGTCCGCCGGCACAATTAATCTCAGTTCCGTACGGGTATTAACTTTTGAGCAAAACATCGCGTCATCCCGTTTTAAAGCAATTGCTTCATGCTCATAAGCAATTGTTCGGCAGTGAACGGCTTGGTTAAGATGGTATCGACACCCGCCGCCCGGGCCTCGCCCATCCGGTTTTCCTCGCCCAGCCCGGTAATCATAATGGTACGGACGTCCGATTTTAGCTGCTGGCGCAATTCGCGGACGAGCGAAGGGCCGTCCATGTGCGGCATCATTAAATCGCTGACGACCAGTTTAATTTCATCGCGATGCTTTTGGTAAAGCGACAAACCTTCGCGGCCATCGGCGGCAAGCATGGTGCGATACCCGTTGCGCGCCAGGACGGTTTCGGCCAGCCTCCGAATGGCCGGCTCATCATCGACGACTAAAATCAATTCGCCATTGCCCTGGCTCAAATCGGATGGCTTCAGCCCTTTCACAGCCTCTTCGTGTTCGACGGGTGCGGCGGGGAAATAAACATGAAACGCCGTGCCTTTGTCGGGTTCAGATTCCACATGAATAAATCCACCGTGCTTTTCGGCGATGCCCAGGGTTGTCGCCAAACCCAGTCCGGTTCCCTGTCCCACCGGTTTGGTTGTGAAAAATGGATCAAAAATTTTGTCCATCAATTCGGGAGGAATGCCCGTGCCGGTATCGGAAACGGTGATGACGACGTAATCGCCCGGTTTGGCATTGAGGTGCATTCGCGCCCCGGCTTCGTCCAGATGTTTTTTCTCGAGCCGCACGGTCAGCGTACCGCCACGCGGCATCGCGTCGCGAGCATTGACGCACAAGTTCATCAGGACCTGCTGGATTTGTGTGGCATCGCCGAGGAGGATGCAGGCTTCTTTGGGCAAAACAGCGCGGATTTCGATAGAACGGGAAAACGTTTCGCGGGCGATGCGCTCCATTTCGATAATCAAATGTTTGGGATTAATTAAAAGGCGCTCGCCTTCCACGCCGCGCGCAAACATGAGCACCTGGCGGATAATGCTCGCGCCGCGCAATGAACACATCTCCAGCGTTTGCAGGTACGTTTGCAGGCTTTCGTCCTCAATGCTCTCGCGCAAAAATTCCAAGGCCATCATGATGGGCGCGAGGACATTGTTCAAATCGTGCGCAAGGCCGCTGGCGAGCGTACCGATGCTTTCCATGCGCTGGCTGCGCAGAAGCTGCGCCTCCAGTTTTTTCTTTTCCGTGATATCGGTATTGACCACGAGAATGGCTTTGGGTTTTCCATCGCGCTCGCGCATGAGCGTCCAACGGCTCTGGACAACCCATTCGCGTCCATCGCGGGATTTCTGCCGCATTTCACCCGTCCACATTTCATGTTCCTGCACCGCCTTGAGCGCAAAGGCCGATTCCCGGGGATCCGCGGCTAAATCCAATTCGTTGATGGTTTTGCCACAGGCATCCGCCGACGCCCAGCCGTACAAGCGGTGCGCGCCTTCATTCCAATAAATGATGCGGTTGGAAAAATTGCGCACGAAGATGGCATCGCCGGAAATGTCCAGCAAAGCCGCCTGCGACCGAATCTGCTCGTCGGCACGGACGCTCGGGGTGATGTCTTCGAGGCACATCAGGACGCGATTGGCGCCGTCGGTTTGAATGCGCTCCGTGGACAGCAAATGCACGGTGGTGTTTTCCGGCGCGTGGACGGCCGACAAATTCTGTTCCATCCGGATGCGGTGATGGCTTTTGCCCGAAACGAGAGTTTCAGCCAAAATGCCGCGGAGGTCCTGGCCGTTTCCATCCAGGATTTTTTGATGATGCAGCGCGTTGAAAAGGCGGTCGCTGTTCAATTCCGTTTGGCGGCAGCCGGCCAGTTCCGCCGCAGCGCGATTGGCACGAACAATACC